>NZ_JBNDHX010000063.1:0-22298 GCF_056755275.1 Leifsonia sp. HAY1-4F | reverse complement strand
GAGAAGGACTCCTCGGTCAACGCCGAGGTGGAGCGGCTGCGGCACTCGACCACGAACTCCCTGCTGAGCCGGCGGGATGTGGTGGTCGTCTCCACGGTGTCCTGCATCTACGGCCTCGGTGCGGCCGAAGAATACCTCGAGGCGATGGTCGCCCTGCAGGTCGGCCAGAACGTGGGGCGCGACGCTCTGATCCGCCGCTTCGTCGGCATGCAGTACGAGCGGAACGATGTCGACTTCTCGCGGGGCAAGTTCCGGGTGCGCGGGGACACGATCGAGATCATCCCGATGTACGAGGAGCACGCCATCCGAATCGAGCTGTTCGGCGACGAGATCGAGGCGCTGTACTCGCTGCACCCCCTCACCGGCAACGTGATCCAGCAGATGGATGCGGTGTCCGTGTTCCCGGCGACGCACTACGCGGCCAGCCCGGCCACCATGCAGCGCGCCATCGGCACCATCCAGGAGGAGCTGCGCGAGCGCCTGCAAGAACTGGAGCGCGAGGGCAAGCTGCTCGAGGCGCAGCGGCTCCGCATGCGCACGCAGTTCGACCTGGAGATGATGGAGCAGATCGGCTTCTGCTCCGGCATCGAGAACTACTCGCGGCACATCGACGGGCGCCAGCCCGGCGAAGCGCCGAACTGCCTGCTCGACTACTTCCCCGACGACTTCCTCGTCGTCATCGACGAGTCGCACGTCACCGTGCCGCAGATCGGCGCGATGTACGAGGGCGATGCCTCTCGCAAGCGCACGCTGGTGGAGCACGGATTCCGGCTGCCGAGCGCACTCGACAACCGGCCGCTGAAGTGGAACGAGTTCAAGGATCGCGTCGGTCAGACCGTGTACCTCTCCGCGACTCCGGGCAAGTACGAGATGGGGATCGCCGATGGCGTGGTGGAGCAGATCATCCGCCCGACGGGCCTGATCGATCCGGAGATCGTGGTCAAGCCGACCAAGGGTCAGATCGACGACCTGCTCGAGGAGATCCGGCTGCGGTCCGAGCGCGACGAGCGTGTCCTGGTCACCACGCTGACCAAGAAGATGGCAGAGGAGCTGACCGACTTCCTCGCGGAGGCGGGGGTCAAGGTACGGTACCTGCACTCCGACGTCGATACCCTCCGACGGGTGGAACTACTCACCGAACTCCGTGCGGGCGTCTACGACGTGCTGGTCGGCATCAACCTGTTGCGTGAGGGACTCGATCTCCCGGAGGTGTCGCTGGTCGCCATCCTCGACGCGGACAAAGAAGGGTTCCTCCGTTCGTCGACCTCCCTGATCCAGACGATCGGTCGAGCGGCTCGGAACGTCTCCGGAGCCGTGCACATGTACGCCGACGTGCTCACCGACTCCATGAAGAACGCGATCGAGGAGACCGACCGCCGGCGCGAGAAGCAGGTCGAGTACAACCGTGTCAACGGGATCGACCCGCAACCGCTGCGCAAGCGGATCGCCGACATCACGGACATTCTGGCGCGAGAAGAGGCGGACACGGCACGGATGCTCGCCGGTCGCGAGCAGCGGCGCAAGAGTCCGACCCCCAACCTGCGGAGCGGCGGCATCGCCGCAGAGGGTGCGGCGGAGCTGGAGGGACTGATCGCCGACCTCAACCAGCAGATGCTGGCTGCGGCGGGCGAGCTGAAGTTCGAATTGGCGGCCCGACTGCGCGACGAGCTGTCGGATCTGAAGCGGGATCTCCGCCAGATGGAGAAGGCCGGCCACCTCGGCTGAGCCTGCCGTGGCTGCGGGTGCCCGAAGCCGTGGAGCACGAGCAGGAGCAGGAGCAGAATCCCGACCCCGGTGGTTTCCCCCTGTTCTCGGCCCGCGGGCTACGGTTACAGGGTGGCAGCACAGGCGACAGGACGGCGGTGGACGCTCGCTGCGTGCGTCGCCCTGGTCGCAGCAGCCCTGCTGGCGCTGGTCTTCCAAGGGAGCCCGCAGTTCAGCGGACCCCGGATCTTCCTCCCCCCGGCGCCGACACGGACGAGCGGCAGCATCGACCGGCTCCCTACCTCCTCGCCGCAGCCCCAGCAGAAGTCTCAGGTGATGCAACTGGACCTGTCCTGGCTTCTGGTCGCGCTGATCGTGCTCGCTGCGGTGGTCGCGCTGGCACTGCTCTGGCGTTGGCTCCGCAGACGGGCGAATCCGCCCGAAGCGGCCGCGCTGGGTCTGCTCAGCTCCGCCGACGCTTCGACTGCGCCGACGCCGGCACCTGAACCGGAACCCGAACCGGAGCACGTACGACGAGGACTCGACCGGGCAGCCGAGGTGCTCGCCGAACAGCGGGAACCCCGAGATGCGATCGAACGCGCCTGGGTGGGCCTCGAGGAGGGCGCCGCCGACTGGGGCGTCCGACGTCTCCCGGCCGAGACGCCCGCCGAGTTCGCCTCCCGCGTGGTCGCCCGGGTCGCCGCCGACCGGGACGCGGCCGCGCGCCTGCTCACCCTCTACGTCCGTGCCCGCTTCAGCACGGCAGCCGTCACCCCCGGGGATGTCGCGGAGGCCCGCCGGGCCGTCGACGCGCTCCGCTCCTCGTGGAGCGTCGCCCCGTCCGGCGTGGACCGTCGGGCGCCGGGCGGCTCCGCCCGTGACCGTGGAATGGCCGGACCACGATGACCGCGACTCGCCGACTCCCGCCCGGGATGCCGCGGAGACTCATCCTGAGCGCGCTGCTGGGCGTCGCGATGGGTGTGGCCGCCTGGCTTCTCGGCATGGATGCGGCGCACGCCCTCGGCCTGGGGGCCGCAGCATTCGGCCTGTCGTCCTGCCTTTCGGCGCTCGGCGAGGTCGCAGAGGTGACCTGGGCGACCCCGCCCGCGCCGTCGCGGACCGGCTCGCGCCGGGACGTCGCCCAGCTCGGCTGGTCGCTCGGCGCCCGTGGCGGCCGGGTCTCGTCGGAGGGCGTCAGGGCGGTGCGTTCCGTCGCGGAGCGTGCAGTGGCCCTGCGCGGCCTCGATCTGGAGGACCGCTCCGCCGACGCGCAGCTGGAGGCGCTCCTCGGGCGCCAGGCGCTGGCTCTCCTGCGACGGGGATCCGGTTTCGAGATGCGCACCTCCGCCGTGGCCGCGGTGCTGGATCGCCTCGAGGCGCTGACCGCCGAAGCGGCATCCGCCACTCCCGCGTCGCAGAGCGGACGCGCTTCCCCCGCTCCGACCCGGACCCCGACCACCGCCCCCACCCCGATCCCGACCCCTGAGGAGCCGCCCCGTGTCCGCTGAACCCCCGTTCGATCCCGCGACGTCGCTTCCGGTCTCCGAGGTGGCGCGCTTGGGAGCCGACGTGCTCGAGCGGGTCGGAAGCGTCGTCGTGGGGATGCGCGAACCACTGCGGATCGCGTTCGCGACCATCCTCGCGGGCGGCCACGTGCTGTTCGAGGATGTTCCCGGTCTCGGCAAGACGCTGGCCGCCCGCAGCATCGCGGCCGCGGTCGGGCTGGACTTCCGGAGGCTCCAGTGCACGCCCGACCTGCTGCCGTCCGACATCACGGGCTCGTTCGTGTACGTGCCGGGCATCGCCGACTTCGAGTTCCGGCCGGGTCCCGTCTTCACCGGGCTCTTCCTCGCCGACGAGATCAACCGGACGTCGCCGAAGACGCAGTCGGCGCTCCTGGAGGCGATGGCTGAGGGGCAGGTCTCCGTAGAAGGGAAGAGCTTCCCGCTTCCCTCGCCGTTCCACGTGGTCGCGACGGCGAACCCCATCGAATCGGAGGGCACCTACGCGCTTCCGGAAGCGCAGCTCGACCGGTTCATGGTCCGGTTGAGGGTCGGATACCCGGACGAGGACGGCGAAGCACGCGTCCTGCTCTCGCGGGTCGCCCGGCGTCACGAGGTCGCCACGGTCGAGCCGGTCATCGATGCAGCGACCCTGCGGTCGATGCAAGCGGGCGTGGAGGCAGTGGATGTGGATCCGGACATCGCCGCGTACTGCGTCCGGCTTGCCGCCGCCACCCGCCGGCACCGCTCCGTCGAGGTGGGCGCGTCCCCGCGCGGATCCCAGGGCCTCCTGCTCGTCGCGCGAGCGCTGGCCGTGCTGGACGGGCGCGACTTCGTCATCCCGGACGACGTGAAGGCCGTCGCGCTTCCCGTCCTGGCGCACCGGCTCACGCTGACGGTCCAGGCGTGGACCGGCGGGGTGGTGGCCGAGCAGGTCGTGACCGAGGTGGTCAACACCGTGCCCGGCCCGCCCGCGGTCGGGGTCGCACAGCGGACGGGCGAGGAGGCGTCGAGCCGATGATCGGCGGGACAGCCGGACGGGATCGCCCGGTGGAGGCGGTGACGGGATGACGGATCGCGCGAGCAGCTCGACCCGCACCGCCTGGATGCCGAGTCCGGCGCTGGCCGCCGCGGTGGTCATCGGAGTGGTCGGCCTGGTCGCCGCCTTCGTGATGTCCCGGCCGGAGCCCGCGTTCGTCGGTGCTCCGCTGCTGGTGGCCGCGGCGCTCGGCTGGGAGCGCCGGCCATCCGGCGACTCCGTCAGCCTGGACACCTCAGCCGACTCCGAGGAGGCCATCCACACCTCCCGTGGCCTACCCCTGCTCTCGGTGCGCGTGCATGCTGCCGCCGCACAGCATCCCGAGGCCCTGCAGCTGCGGCTGTCGCTGGGAGGAGCTGCGCCCGTGGATGCGGTGGTCACCGCGCGTGCCGCGGCCGGTCTGACCGCCGAGGTGCCGCTGGTCCACTCCGGCCGCCAGCGCGTCGTAGCGGTCGAGGCGCGAGCGGTCGGCGCCGACGCGGCGTGGGTCAGCATGCCGGGGGAGGAGGCGGCGATCGAGCGCGTCGTGCGTCCGCGCCAGGCACCGGTCCGGAGCCTCCCGCTCCCGGCACGCCTCCTCGGCCTGACCGGGCAGCACGTGTCGACCCGGCCGGGCGAGGGCGGAGAGTTCCGCGACATCGACCTCTTCCATCCCGGTGACCGCCTCCGGCGGATCGACTGGCGGGCGACCGCCCGAGCGGGCCGGGCGGGGGAGCTGTACGTCCGGCGTACGACCGCAACCTCGGACGCTGCGATCCACCTGGTCATCGACGCCAGGGACGACCTGACCGGCGTCATCGCGGACTGGTCGGAGCGGTACCCGCGCCCGGCGGTGTCGTCACTGGATCTCGCTCGCGAGGCAGCCGCATCGCTGACCGCCGCGTACGCCGCGGCGGGAGACCGGGTGGGGTTCGACGACCTGAGCGAGTACGGGCGCGTGCTGCCTCCGCGGGCGGGCGCTCGGCACCGGGAACGGGTGCTCCGCGCGATCGAGCTGACCTCGGCGACCGGGACGACCTTCCAGCGGGTCCGCGCGCCGCGGCTGTCGCCCGGGGCACTCGTGTTCGTGCTCTCGACGTTCCTCGACGATCAGCCGGTGACCCTCGCGCACACCTGGCGCGCCGCGGGTCACCGCGTGATCGCCGTCGACGTCCTGCCGGCCCGGGATCTGCGGGAGCTGACCTCGCGCGACCGTCTCGCCCTGCGGACGGTCGAGCTCGCACGCAGCATCCGGCTGGAGCAGCTGCAGGCTGGGGGAGCGGAGTTCGTCCGGTGGGAGGATGCGCCGGGCCGCGAGGCGTCCCTCCGCGCGATCGCGGCGGGACGGCGACGATGAACGGCGTCCCCGTCCTCGGCGTCTTCACGATCCCCGGCTGGTCCGTGCGTGCCCTGTTCGCTGCGATCGCGCTCCCGTTCGTGCTGGTCGGCATCCCGGTGGGCACGTGGACCGGCATCGCGGCCGCGCTCATCGGGGTCGCGGTGTGGCGCCCGCGCTGGTTCACCGCCTGGGTGCTGATCGGGATCCTCCTGCTCTCGTCGCTCGTGGAGCCGGGAACGGTGACCCCGCGACTCCTCGGTCTCGTCGCGGGAGTGCACGCGCTGCACCTCGTCGTCGGGTGGATGCTCGTCGTGCCGAGCGCAGCGAGGCTGCAGCCTGCCGTGCTGCTGCCGTCGCTGCGTCGCTTCGTGCTGATCCAGGTCCCCGCGCAGGCGGCCGCGGTCGCGCTTCTCCTGTCCGCCCGGGGAGCCTCCAGCCCGCTCTTGGCCGTCCTGTCCGGACTCGCGCTGGTCGCACTGGTCGGTCTCCTGCTGCCGGCCCTGCTGCGTCGGCCTCCTCGCGCGCCACGCTGACCGCGGGCCTGGAGGCCGTCCTCCTGCAACCGTCCCGGGACGAATGTCGGTGGTCACGCCTAGACTCGCGCTTGCGCGGCTTCGTGCGTTCGGGAGGATAGAATCGAACACACGTTCGAGCTGGCGAACGGGATGCGCGGTGGGCGAACAGCCCCGAGAAGACAGCACGGATGGCGGAGAATAGAGCGAGTGAGCAGCGGGCGAGTGAACATCGAGTCGGGGAACATCAGCAGAGTGACGGGGTCGCACCTCAGCGTGCGTGGAGCGCGCGTGCACAACCTCCACAATGTCGATCTGGAGATCCCGCGCGACTCGATGGTCGTCTTCACCGGCCTGTCGGGGTCGGGCAAGTCCTCGCTCGCCTTCGACACGATCTTCGCCGAGGGGCAGCGACGGTACGTCGAGTCGCTGTCGGCGTACGCCCGCCAGTTCCTCGGGCAGGTGGACCGGCCGGACGTCGACTTCATCGAAGGCCTGAGCCCGGCCGTCTCGATCGACCAGAAGTCCACCAACCGCAACCCGCGGTCGACCGTCGGCACGATCACCGAGATCTACGACTACATGCGCCTGCTGTGGGCGCGCATCGGCGTGCCGCACTGTCCTGTGTGCGGTGAGCGCATCCAGCGCCAGACGGTGCAGCAGATCGCCGACCAGCTGATGGAGCTGGAGGCCGGCACCCGGTACATGGTCGTCAGCCCGGTCGTCTCGCAGAAGAAGGGCGAGTTCGTCGACCTCTTCAAAGAGCTGGCCGCGAGCGGGTACGCGCGTGCGCTGGTCGACGGCGAGCAGATCCAGCTCTCCGACCCGCCGACGCTGAAGAAGCAGTACAAGCACGACATCTCCGTCGTCGTCGACCGTCTGGTCGCCGGCCCGGACATCCTCGGCCGCCTCACCGACTCGCTGGAAACGGCGCTCCGACTGACGGACGGCCTGGTCCAGGTCAACTTCGTCGACCGCGAGGGGCCTGCCGCCTGGCAGAACTTCAGCGAGAAGCTCTCGTGCCCGAACGGCCACCCCATCCAGCTGACCGAGATCGAGCCGCGGACCTTCTCGTTCAACGCTCCCTTCGGCGCCTGCCCGGAGTGCTCGGGCCTCGGCACGCGCATGTCGGTGGATGAGCAGCTGCTGCTCGGCGACGACGAGCAGAGCATCTCCGAGGGCGTCATCATCCCGTGGACGACCCAGGGCAAGGGACTCTTCAACTACTACGAGAAGCTGCTCGACGGCCTTGCTCGCGATCTGAAGTTCTCCCTGAAGACCCCGTGGAAGAAGCTGACCACCGAGGTGAAGGACGCCGTGCTCCACGGCGACAACTTCGAGGTCAAGGTGCGGTGGAAGAACCGCTACGGGCGCGAGATGTCGTACACCTCCGGCTTCGAGGGCGTCGTGCCCTATATCGAACGGCAGTACCTGCAGGCCGAGACGGACACGCAGCGTGCCCGCTGGGCCGAGTACCTGCGCGAGGTGCCGTGTCCGGTGTGCGACGGCAAGCGCCTCAAGCCCGAGGTGCTCGCAGTGCTCGTGCACGGCAGGAGCATCGCGGACGCCTCGCAGCTGAGCCTCAGCGACGCCCGCGCGTTCATGGAGAAGCTGCACCTCACCGAGCGAGAGCAGAAGATCGGCGCCCAGGTGCTGCGCGAGATCAAGATCCGGCTCGACTTCCTCATCCAGGTGGGCCTCAGCTATCTCGACCTGGCGCGGGCGGCCGGGACCCTCTCCGGTGGCGAAGCGCAGCGCATCCGCCTGGCGACCCAGATCGGCTCGGGACTGACGGGCGTGCTCTACGTGCTCGACGAGCCGAGCATCGGCTTGCACCAGCGGGACAACCGCCGCCTCATCGACACGCTCGTCGCGCTGCGCGACCTCGGCAACACACTGATCGTGGTCGAGCACGACGAGGACACCATCCGCACCGCCGACTGGATCGTCGACATCGGCCCGGGCGCCGGGGTCAACGGCGGACACGTCGTGCACTCCGGTTCCTACGAGGAGCTCCTGGCGAACACCGACTCGCTGACCGGCGACTACCTCGCCGGCCGCCGCGAGATCCCGGTGCCCCCGAAGCGTCGCAAGATCGACAAGAAGCGGATGATCCGGGTCGTGGAGGCGGAGGCCAACAACCTGAAGAAGGTGACGGTCGACTTCCCGCTCGGCACCTTCGTCGCGGTCACCGGCGTCTCGGGTTCCGGGAAGTCGTCGCTGGTCAACGACATACTGTACCGGGTCCTCGCCAACAAGCTGAACGGCGCCCGCAAGGTGCCGGGCAAGCACCGCACGGTCACCGGTCTCGAGAACCTCGACAAGGTCGTGCACGTCGACCAGGCGCCGATCGGCCGCACTCCGCGGTCCAACCCGGCGACCTACACCGGCGTCTTCGACCGCATCCGGACGCTGTTCGCCGAGACCCCGGAGGCAAAGGCCCGCGGCTACCTCCCCGGCCGGTTCAGCTTCAACGTCAAGGGCGGACGCTGCGAGGCGTGCTCGGGCGACGGGACGATCAAGATCGAGATGAACTTCCTGCCGGACGTCTACGTCGCGTGCGAGGTGTGCGGGGGAGCGCGGTACAACCGCGACACGCTCTCGGTGCACTACAAGGGCAAGAACATCGCCGAGGTGCTCGACATGCCGATCAGCGAGGCGGCCGAGTTCTTCCGGCCGATCTCGGCGATCCACCGCTTCCTGCAGACGCTGGTGGATGTGGGACTCGGCTACGTCCGGCTCGGCCAGAGCGCGACCACGCTCTCCGGCGGCGAGGCCCAGCGCGTCAAGCTGGCCACCGAGCTGCAGCGCCGGTCCAACGGCCGCAGCGTGTACGTGCTCGACGAGCCTACGACCGGGCTGCACTTCGAGGATGTGCGCAAGCTCCTGCTGGTGCTCAACGGGCTGCTCGAGAAGGGCAACACGGTCATCGTGATCGAGCACAATCTCGACGTCATCAAGTCGGCCGACTGGATCATCGACATGGGACCTGAGGGCGGCGCCGGCGGCGGCGAGGTCATCGCGACCGGCACGCCGGAGCAGGTGGCCGAGGCCCCGGGCAGCCACACGGGCTTCTTCCTCAAGGAGATGCTGCAGGGCGAGTCCGCCCGGGGTGCCGCCTGAGGCGCGCCGTGGCCGACACCGTCAGCTACCGGCCGAAGGCCGGCGAGATCCCCACGCAGCCGGGCGTGTACCGGTTCCGCGACAAGAACCGGCGTGTGCTCTACGTGGGCAAGGCGAAGAACCTCCGCGCCCGGCTGAGCAACTACTTCCAGCCGCTTCGCAGCCTCCACGAGCGCACCCGCCGCATGGTCACCACAGCGGCGAGCGTCGAGTGGACGGTCGTGGGCACCGAGTACGAGGCCCTCCAGCTCGAGTACACCTGGATCAAGGAGTTCAACCCGCCCTTCAACGTCAAGTTCCGCGACGACAAGACGTACCCGTACCTGGCCGTGACGCTCGGGGACCGCGTGCCGCGCGTGATGATCACGCGCAATCGCAACATCCCGGACGCGCGCTATTTCGGCCCGTACACGAAGGTGTGGGCGATCCGCGAGACGGTCGATCTCATGCTCAAGGCGTTCCCGATGCGGAGCTGTTCCGACGGCGTGTACCGCCGTGCGGAGCTGACCGGCCGCCCGTGCCTCCTCGGCGACATCGGGAAGTGCGCGGCGCCCTGCGTCGGCCGCATCACGCCGGAGGACCACAAGTCCCTCGCGATCGACTTCGCCTCGTTCATGGCGGGAAACGACAGCGGCTATCTCCGCGACCTGACCGAGAAGATGAAGCAGGCGGCGAGCACCCTCGACTACGAGGCGGCCGCCCGCCACCGGGATGCGATCCAGGCGCTCGAGGGCGTGCTCGGCAAGAGCGCGGTCGTCCTGACCGACAGTGTGGATGCGGACGTCTTCGGCATCGCGCACGACGAGCTCGCGGCCGCCGTGACGCAGTTCATCGTCCGCGGCGGCCGGGTGCGCGGTGTCCGCAGCTGGGTGGTCGACAAGGAGCTCGACGTCAGCCTCGGCGAACTCGTCGAGACGGTCGTGCAGAACGCGTACGACGGACCCGACGCCCCGCCTCGTGAGATCCTCGTCCCCGAATTGCCCGAGGACACCGCAGAGCTGGAGCTCTGGCTCACCCAGCGCCGCCGGGAGACGCCCGACCCCTCTGCGCCCCGGGGCCGGCACACGGGCCGCGTCGAGCTGAAGACGGCGCAGCGCGGCGAGAAGGCGGCCCTCGCGCAGACCGTCGAGATGAACGCCAAGAACGCGCTCATCCTCTACAAGACCCGGCGCAGCTCCGACTTCGTGGCGCGGTCGAAGGCGCTGAACGACATCCAGGATGCTCTGGGGATGGACGACGCGCCCCTGCGGATGGAGTGCTACGACGTCTCGCACCTCAGCGGTACGAACATCGTCGCCTCGATGGTGGTGTTCGAGGACGGACTGCCCCGCAAGGACCAGTACCGGCGCTTCAGCATCCCCGAGTCCACGGACGACACGGAGTCGATCCATCAGGTGATCTCGCGCCGGCTGGCATACCTGAAGAGCGACACCGTGGATGCGTCGGCACCGCGGACGGCCGCCGAGGCAGCCGAGGACCAGCTGGCCGAGGACACCGCGCTCGACGCGGAAGGTGCGGCCGGCGCCGACGGGGTCGTGGACGGCTCCGAACGCCGTCGCCGCAAGTTCTCGTACCCGCCGAACCTGCTCATCGTCGACGGCGGCCAGCCGCAGGTCGCCGCCGCCAAGCGGGCCCTCGACGAGTCGGGGGTGACGGGGATCCAGCTCGCCGGCATCGCCAAGCGGCTCGAGGAGATCTGGCTGCCCGACTCCGACTTCCCGGTCATCCTGCCGCGGAACAGCGACGCACTGTTCCTCATCCAGCGGCTCCGCGACGAGGCGCACCGCTTCGCGATCACCTACCAGCGGGCCCGCCGGAAGCGCGACATCGGGAGCGTTCTCGCCGAGATCCCGGGCCTCGGCCCCGCTCGCGTGAAGGAGCTGCTGAAGCACTTCGGCTCGGTGGCGCAGCTGCGCAAGGCCACGCCGGCCCAGATCGCCGAGGTCCGCGGAGTCGGCCCGACGCTCGCCGCCGCGATCTTCGAGAGGCTCGCGAACAGCGAGGGGAGCCTGCCCGCAGCATCCAGTCGCTAGGCTGGTGTCACCCCACGGAGCGGAGGAGACCGGTCTATGGCCACCGACGAGACTGTCGTGAGCGCCGAGCAGCAGGAGGTGCTCATCGTCACCGGGATGTCGGGCGCCGGCCGCTCGACGGTCGCCAACGCGCTGGAGGATCTCGACTGGTACGTCGTCGACAACCTCCCGCCTCAGATGCTCCGCCCGCTGATAGAACTCGCCAACCGCGCCGAGTCCGGGCTTCCGCGCATCGCCGCGGTGGTGGATGTGCGCGGCCGCAACTTCTTCGTGGACCTCCGCGACATGATCCAGAGCCTGCGCGAGGGCACCCAGGTGCGCGTCCTGTTCCTGGAGGCGTCCGATGCGGTGCTGGTCCGGCGCTTCGAGCAGGTGCGGCGTCCGCATCCGCTCCAGGGCGACGGCACCATCCTCGACGGGATCTCCGCGGAGCGCACCCGGCTTCGCGAGATCCGGGAGGCGAGCGACATCATCGTCGACACCTCCGATCTCAACATCCACCAGCTGGCCACCAACATCACCGACACCTTCGCCGTGGAGAACGCGGCGGATGTGCAGGTCACCGTCATGAGCTTCGGCTTCAAGTACGGACTGCCGGCGGACGCCGACATGGTGGCCGACGCGCGATTCCTTCCCAACCCGTTCTGGAATCCCGAGCTCCGCCAGCACACCGGGCTGGACGATGTCGTGCGCGACTACGTCCTGACCCAGGACGGCGCCGACGAGTTCATCCAGGCCTACGTCTCGGCCCTGCGGCCGATCATGAGCGGCTATCACCGCGAGAACAAGCGGCACGCTCTGATCGCGATAGGCTGCACTGGCGGAAAACACCGGTCCGTCGCGATTGCGGAAGAGCTCGCGGCACGGTTGCGCAGTTTCCCCGGTCTGGCGGTGAACACCAAGCACCGCGACCTCGGCCGCGAATGATCACGGCTCATCCCCCCACGGCACCACCCTCGCCTTGAGACAGTAAGGAATCCGATTGGCTCTCACCGCCGACGTCAAGGAAGAGCTCACGAAGATCGAGGTCGGCAAGACCACGGTCCGGGCAGCAGAGCTGGCGACCATCCTCCGGTTCTCCGGCGGTCTCCACCTGATCGGCGGCCGGATCGCGGTGGAGAGCGAGCTGGATACTCCCGAACTCGCCCGCCGTGTGCGAAAAGACCTCGCCGAGCTGTACGGCGTCCGCAGCGACGTCTCCGTCACCTCGGCCTCGGGCCTGCGGCAGACCAGCCAGTACCTCGTGCGGGTCCTCGAGGGCGGTGAGACCCTGGCGCGCCAGACCGGCCTACTGGATGCCCGCCGCCGGCCGATCCGCGGCCTCCCGAACCGCCTCACCACCGGAACCCGCGAGGAGCTGGCCGCCGTCTGGCGCGGTGCCTTCCTCGCGCACGGCTCGCTCACCGACCCGGGCCGCTCCGCCGCCCTGGAGGTCACCTGCCCCGGCAACGAGGCCGCGATGGCCCTGGTCGGCGCCGCCGGCCGGATCGGGATCTCCGCGAAGGCCCGCGAGGTCCGCGGCGTCCACCGGGTGGTCATCCGCGACGGCGAGGCCATCAGCGCGATGCTCGTGGCGATGGGCGCATCGGAGACAGTGTCCAACTGGGAGGAGCTGCGCCAGCGGCGCGAGGTCCGCGCGAACGCCAACCGCCTCGTCAACTTCGACGACGCCAACCTGCGCCGCTCCGCGCAGGCCGCCGTCGCGGCCTGCGCCCGCGTGGAGCGCGCCCTCGAGATCCTCGGCCCGGAGGTTCCCAAGCACCTGAGTTACGCGGGCGAGCTGCGCCTGGCGCACCGCGAAGCCAGCCTCGACGAGCTCGGCCACTACGCCGACCCGCCCATGACGAAGGACGCGGTGGCCGGCCGCATCCGCCGTCTCCTCGCGATGGCCGACAAGCGCGCCGCCGACCTCGGCATCCCGGGCACGGAGGCCAGCCTCCCCGCCGATTTGGACGAGGTGTAGGTTTCGATGGGGCAGCGCCCGATCGGGCAGCGTCCGACAGGAACGCTTGCCGGCCGCCTGGAAGCTTCCGGCGGCCGCCCGGGTTGCTCCCAGTAGACTCGATGAGTCGCTCGAATCACAACAACAGTGGAGATGAGTAATGGCTGACTACACCCTGCCGGACCTTCCGTACGACTACTCGGCGCTCGAGCCGAACATCAGCGGCCGGATCATGGAACTGCACCACGACAAGCACCACAAGACGTATGTGGATGGCGCCAACACCGCCATCGCCAAGCTCGCGGAGGCCCGCGACGCCGATGACCTCGCGAACGTCAACAAGCTGCAGAAGGACCTCGCGTTCAACCTCGCCGGTCACGTGAACCACACCGTGTTCTGGAACAACCTGTCCCCGGACGGCGGCGACCGTCCGGCCGGCGAGCTGGCCGCGGCCATCGACGAGTTCTTCGGCTCGTTCGACAAGTTCCGCGCGCACTTCACCGCGTCGGCCCTCGGCATCCAGGGCTCCGGCTGGTCCATCCTCGCCTGGGACTCCCTGGGCCAGAAGCTGATCATCGAGCAGCTGTACGACCACCAGGGCAACCTCGCCGCCGCGACCGTCCCGCTGCTCATGCTCGACATGTGGGAGCACGCCTTCTACCTCGACTACGTCAACGTGAAGGCCGACTACGTCAAGGCGTTCTGGAACATCACCAACTGGGCCGATGTGAACGACCGCTTCCTCCGGGCGCGCGAGAAGACCGCGGGTCTCCTGCTACTGTCGTAACCAGGATGGCGTCCCGGGAGGGATCCTCCCGGGACGTCGAGTCCGCCACACACACCCACACACACCTAACCAAAGTGCGCCCTGCGGCGCCCATCGAGTAACTGGAGTCATCTGTGTCCGTAAAGATCGGAATCAACGGGTTCGGTCGCATTGGTCGTAACTACCTGCGCGCGGCCCTGGCGAAGGGCAGCGACCTCGACGTCGTCGCGGTGAACGACCTCACCGACAACAAGACGCTCGCGCACCTGCTCAAGTACGACTCCATCACGGGCCGCCTGGATGCCACCGTGGAGCTCGACGGCGACAACATCGTCGTCAACGGCAAGCCGATCAAGGTCCTCGCCGAGCGCGACCCCGCCAACCTCGGATGGGGCGACCTGGGCGTCGACATCGTCATCGAGTCGACCGGCCGCTTCACCAAGGCCGAGGATGCGCGCAAGCACATCGAGGCCGGCGCGAAGAAGGTCATCATCTCGGCTCCGGCGAACGGCGAGGACGCCACGTTCGTCATGGGCGTCAACGAGCACCTGTACGACCCGGCGGCGCACAACATCATCTCCAACGCCTCCTGCACCACCAACTGCCTCGCGCCGCTGGCCAAGGTGTTCAACGACGAGTTCGGCATCGAGCGCGGTCTGATGACCACGGTCCACGCCTACACCGCCGACCAGAACCTGCAGGACGGACCGCACTCCGACCTGCGCCGTGCCCGCGCCGCCGCGATCAACATCGTCCCGACCTCCACGGGTGCCGCCAAGGCCATCGGCCTGGTGCTCCCGGAGCTGAAGGGCAAGCTCGACGGCTTCGCGCTGCGCGTCCCGGTGCCCACCGGCTCGATCACCGACCTCACCGTCACGGCATCGCGCCCGGTCACGGTCGATGAGGTCAAGGCCGCGTACAAGAAGGCCGCCGAGGGTCCCCTCAAGGGCATCCTCAAGTACACCGAGGATGAGATCGTCTCCAGCGACATCGTCTCCGACCCGCACTCGTCGATCTTCGACGCGGGCCTGCTGCGCGTCCTCGGCGACCAGGTGAAGCTCTCGAGCTGGTACGACAACGAGTGGGGCTACTCCAACCGTCTCGTCGACCTGACCGAGTACGTCGCCGAGCGTCTCTGAGCCGCGGCAGCCGACGTGACGCTCCGTACCCTCGACTCACTCGGTTCGCTCGCCGGAAAGCGCGTCGTCGTCCGCTGTGATCTCAACGTGCCCCTCGAGGGCGCGACGATCACGGACGACGGCCGCGTGCGAGCGTCGATCCCCACCCTCAACGCCCTGATCAACCAGGGTGCGAAGGTGGTCGTCATCTCCCACCTCGGCCGTCCGGAGGGCGCGCCCGACGCCCGGTACAGCCTGGCGCCGGTCGCCCAGCGGCTCTCCGAGCTGCTCGGCTCACCCGTGACGTTCGCGTCCGACACGGTGGGCGGTGCCGCTCAGGATGCCGTCGCCGGCCTGGCGAACGGCGACGTCGCCCTGCTGGAGAACCTCCGGTTCAACCCGGGGGAGACCGCCAAGGACGAGGCGGAGCGGAAGGCATTCGCCGAGAAGCTCGCCGCCTTCGGCGACGCCTTCGTCTCGGACGGCTTCGGTGTCGTCCACCGCAAGCAGGCGAGCGTCTACGAGCTCGCGCAGCTGCTTCCGAGCGCTGCAGGCACACTCATCCAGGCCGAGCTCGAGGTGCTCGACCGGCTGACCGAGAACCCGGAGCGCCCCTATGCGGTGGTGCTCGGCGGTTCGAAGGTCTCCGACAAGCTCGGCGTCATCGGGCACCTCCTTCCGAAGGTCGACTCGCTGCTGATCGGCGGCGGGATGCTGTTCACCTTCCTCGCGGCGCAAGGCCTGAAGGTCGGCTCGAGCCTGCTCGAGGCCGATCAGATCGACACCGTGAAGGGCTACCTGGCCAAGGCCGAGGAGCTCGGCGTCGAGCTGGTGCTGCCGCGTGACGTCGTGGTCGCCTCGAAGTTCGGTGCGGATGCGGAGCACGTCGTGCGTCCGGTCGACGCGATCGAGGACACCGACTGGGCCGAGAAGGGCCTCGGGCTCGACATCGGCCCGGAGACGGCGGAGCTGTTCGCCGAGTACGTCCGGCGTTCGAAGACGGTGTTCTGGAACGGCCCGATGGGCGTGTTCGAGCTCGCGCCGTTCGCGGCCGGCACCAAGGCGGTCGCGCAAGCACTCACCGAGGTCGACGGCCTCAGCGTGGTCGGCGGCGGCGACTCGGCCGCGGCCGTGCGTGCGCTCGGCTTCAGCGACGACCAGTTCGGTCACATCTCGACGGGCGGAGGCGCCAGCCTCGAGTTCCTCGAGGGCAAACGTCTCCCCGGTCTGGAGGTCCTCGGATGGCAGCAGTGAGCCCCTCGGTGCGGCGGATCCCGCTCATCGCCGGCAACTGGAAGATGAACCTGGATCACCTGCAGGCGATCGCGTTCGTGCAGAAGCTGGCGTGGACGCTGAAAGATGCGCACCACGACTTCTCGAGTGTCGAGGTGGCGGTGTTCCCGCCGTTCACGGATCTTCGCAGCGTGCAGACGCTCGTGGCGGCCGACAAGCTGCCGCTCGCCTTCGGCGGGCAGGACGTGTCCGAGCACGAGTCCGGTGCCTACACCGGCGAGGTCTCGGCCGCGTTCCTCGAGGCACTCGAATCGCGCTACGTCATCATCGGGCACTCCGAGCGGCGGACGCTGCACGCCGAGACCGACGAGCAGGTGGCTGCCAAGGTCGCTGCGGCCCTGTCGCACAACATCGCCCCGATCATCTGCGTCGGTGAGACGGCGGAAGACCTGGAGACGCACGGCGCCAGCGCCGTACCCGTCGCTCAGCTCCGCGCCGCGCTCTCGAAGGTCGACTCTGCCGCCGACTTCGTGGTGGCATACGAGCCGGTCTGGGCGATCGGCTCCGGCCAGGCCGCCACGCCCGAGCAGGCCGAGCAGGTCGCGGCGGCGCTTCGCGGCGTCATCGTGGAGCTGCTGGGCGAGGATGTCGCAGCCAAGACACGCATCCTCTACGGCGGATCGGTGAAGTCGGGCAACATCGCGGCCTTCATGCGCGAGCCCAACGTGGACGGCGCACTGGTCGGCGGCGCGAGCCTCGACGTGAACGAGTTCGCGGCCATCGTCCGGTATCAGAAGCACGTCGGGCTCTGACGAGCACCGCACGTTATACTGGTCGTTGGTTTCCCCGGGCGTCGCCCGGTCGCTTTCCGAAAGGTTCCCCGTGCTGATTCTCCAGGTCGTCCTGCAGGTGCTGCTGGGCATCACCAGCCTCCTGCTGACGCTGCTCATCCTTCTGCACAAGGGCCGGGGCGGCGGTCTGTCCGACATGTTCGGCGGCGGCGTCACCTCCAACCTCGGCGCCTCCGGTGTGGCCGAGCGCAACCTCAACAGGATCACCGTGATCCTGGGCCTGATCTGGATCGCGTGCATCGTCGTGCTCGGTCTGATCACCAAATTCAGCGCGTAAGCGCACCACGGTAGAAGGAGACACAGCATGGCTTCCGGAGGCAGTGCAATCCGCGGCTCGCGCGTCGGCGCCGGCCCCATGGGCGAGCAGGACCGCGGCTTCCACGCCGATCGGATCGCCATCTCGTACTGGGACGCGCTCGGCAACGAGACCGTCCGCTACTTCGCGGCGAACCTCCCCGAGGAGGAGATCCCCGACATCATCGACTCTCCGTCGTCCGGCCTCCCGGCCGGCCGCGACAAGGAGAACCCGCCGTCGGTGGCGAAGGCGGAGCCCTACAAGACGCACCTCGCCTACG
This sequence comes from Leifsonia sp. HAY1-4F, assembly GCF_056755275.1. Taxonomy (NCBI): domain Bacteria; kingdom Bacillati; phylum Actinomycetota; class Actinomycetes; order Micrococcales; family Microbacteriaceae; genus Leifsonia; species Leifsonia sp. HAY1-4F. The sequence continues at coordinate 4,582 of NZ_JBNDHX010000063.1, read as the reverse complement.
TGAAGGAGCGTCGCAGCGAAGAGGAGGCGGAGCAGCTGCTCGAAGACGCCCTCAACCAGCTGCGCGCCCGTCGCGGCCGCCCCACGAGCACCGAGGCGTAGAAGACCCAGCGTGCGGCTACACTTCCTACCACGGGTAGGAGGTCGTGGATGCGTGGCTCACGGGACGATCGAAGCGATCTCCCGCGCGAACTGGGGGAGGCCGTCGGCACGCTGAGCCTGCTGGCCCTCCTGGACGAGGGCGTGCGCGCTGCCGTCGACGCCGAACGGCTCCTGACCCGCTGTCAGGACGACGCGGTGCCCAGTGCTGCGGACGCGCGGAACGCTCTCCACCTGCGCATCACCTTCGTGGGGCTGCAGCGCTGGGTCGAAGACCTCGAGCTGACGGGCCCCGAGCAGGAGGTGCGCGACGAGACGGCTCGCCTGCTCGCGTTCTACCTGCACCTGCTGACGCACGCGTTCGAGCGGGACATCTCCGCGGCAGGGCGCGACCGCCTCGCGATCCGCAGTCGCGGACCGTTGACGGGCGCGCCCTGCGCGCGGCTGATGACTCTGCGGGAGCGGGTCAGTAGCTGGGCGCGATGAGGTTCTCGGGCACGTCGACCGCGGCTTCCTTGTCCACGAAGAACACCGTCCGCTTCCGTCCCTTGGCGCCGGCGACCGGCACCTCGGTGTAGCTCGCGCCGGCGAGTGCGAGTCCGAGCGCGCTCGCCTTGTCGCTGCCGGCGAGGACCAGCCAGATCCGATCGGACGAGTTGATCACCGGCCGGGTGAGGCTCAGTCGCTCCGGCGGAGGCTTCGGCGACTCGCGCTCGGCGATCACCGTCGCCTCGGTCTCGCGGATGCCGGGCCGGTCCGGGAAGAGCGAGGCGATGTGCCCATCGGGACCGACGCCGAGGAACATGATGTCGAACTTCGGGCAGGGCCAGTCGTTCGACCCGAACGCCTGCAGCTCGGCCGCGTAGACGCGCGCTGCCTCGTCGATGTCCGGGATCTCGTCCGATGACGGGAACGGGTGCACGTTCTCGGGCGGGAGTGCGATGTGGTCGAGGAGCGCCTCGCGCGCCTGACGCTCATTGCGGTCGGGGCTGTCCCGCGGAACGAACCGCTCGTCGCCCCACCAGACGTGCACCCTCGACCAGTCGATGGTGTCGCGGGCGGGGGAGGAGTTGACGGCCTCCAGCACCCCGATCCCCATCGTCCCACCGGTCAGCGCGATGTTGGCGCGTCCCAGGTCGTCGAGGATGTCGATGGTCTTGGTGAGGAAACGTGCCGCCACGGATGCCGCCAGTGCCTCCTTGTCCGGGTGGACGAGCACCCGTCGTTCGTTCGTCATGCCCTGACGCCTGCTCCTTCGTCGGAGGTCTCCAGCAGTGCGAGACCCTTGGTGATCACCTCGCCATAGAGGTCGTCCGGGTCCAGCCTACGCAGTTCTTCGGCGAGGCAGTCCCGGAGGTTCCGGCGCGGCAGGGACAGATCGTGCGTCGGCTGTCCCGGCTGCGACAGGCGGGCGACGTTCGGGATCTCACGCGCGAGCTCGATCACACCGGATTCGCGTTCCATCTTGACGCCGTGGATGCCGCCGGAGCCGATCGCGCGCGAGGCGAGGTCGTACTGCACCGGCACCTGCAGCTGCAGGCGCAGCCACGCGGCGAGGAGGAGGGTGGAGGGGGAGTCGGCCGCGCCGGCCACATCCACGGCCGTGATGGGCTCGTAGGGCGGCTGGTCGAGGACCGCGGCGAGCTGGGCCCGCCACAGCGTCAGACGCGTCCAGGCGAAGTCCGTGTCGCCCGGGGCGTAGGTCTCCCCGAGGTGGACCAGGAACTCCTGCGGATTCGGCTGCGTCGAGGCGTCGGTGATCCGGCGGGTCGCGATGCGCCCCAACGGAGAGGACGAGGCCCTCTCGGGTGCGAGTCCCGGCCACCAGACGACCACGGGAGCGTCGGGCAGGAGCAGGCCGGTGACCAGCCCCTCCTCGTCGCTCGCGGTCTCGCCGTACGCGCGGAGCACGATGACCTCGCTCGCGCCGGCGTCGCCGCCGACCCGGATCTGCGCGTCGAGACGCGGATCCCCGTTGTGACGGTCCTCCTCGGTGGACACAACGATGACGCGCATCGGGTGCTCGCGGGAGGCGTCGTTGGCGGCCTCGATGGCCTCCTCCTCCTGCCCGAGGTGGGTGGCGATGATGAGCGTCAGCACGCGGCCGAGGGCGACGGCGCCGCCCTCCTCGCGGATCTTGACGAGCGCCTTCGAGATGTTGCTGACGGTCGTCGCCGGAAGATCGACGATCATGGACGCCTCCAAACGCGGCCGTCACGGGCGAGGAGCTCGTCGGCCGACTTCGGGCCCCAGGTTCCGGGGCGGTACTGCTCGGGCTGGCCCTGCGTGGCCCAGAAGTGCTCGATCGGGTCGAGGATCTTCCACGAGAGCTCGACCTCCTCGTGGCGGGGGAAGAGCGGCGGGTCGCCGAGCAGCACATCCAGGATGAGCCGCTCGTAGGCCTCGGGGCTGGCCTCCGTGAAGGCGTGGCCGTAGCCGAAGTCCATGCTGACGTCGCGCACCTGCATGCCGGCGCCGGGGACCTTCGAGCCGAAGCGGATGGTCACACCCTCGTCGGGCTGCACGCGGATGACGAGCGCGTTCTGGCCGAGCGCGCTGGTCTGCGACTCCGCGAAGAGCTGTTGCGGGGCGCGCTTGAAGACGACCGCGATCTCGGTGACCCGGCGGCCCAGGCGTTTGCCCGCGCGCAGGTAGAACGGCACGCCCGCCCAGCGGCGGGTCCCGATCTCCAGCTTGATGGCCGCGAAGGTCTCCGTGGTGGACTGGGGATTCATCCCGTCCTCTTCCAGGAAGCCGGGGACCTTCTCGCCGCCCTGCCATCCGTTGCCGTACTGGCCGCGCGCCGTTGCCGTCGCGAGGTCTTTCGGAAGCCGGACGGCCGCGAGGATCTTCTCCTTCTCGGCGCGCAGGTCTGCGGCGTTGAACGAGATCGGCTCCTCCATGGCGGTGAGCGCGAGCAGCTGCAGCAGGTGGTTCTGGATGACGTCCCGCGCAGCGCCGATGCCGTCGTAGTAGCCTGCGCGGCCGCCGACGCCGATGTCCTCGGCCATCGTGATCTGCACGTGGTCGACGTAGTTGGCGTTCCAGATCGGCTCGTACAGCTCGTTCGCGAAGCGCAGCGCCAGGATGTTCTGGACCGTCTCTTTGCCGAGGTAGTGGTCGATGCGGAAGACCGAGTCGGGCGGGAAGACCGTCTCGACGACGGCGTTCAGCTCACGAGCCGACTGCAGGTCGTGTCCGAACGGCTTCTCGATGACGACGCGGCGCCAGCCCTTGCCGTCCTGGTCGGCGAGACCGGACCGCTTGAGCTGCTCGGTGACGATCGGGAACGCCTTCGGCGGGATGGACAGGTAGAACGCGTGGTTTCCCATCGTGCCGCGCTCGGCGTCCAGCTGCTCGACGGTCGCCTTCAGACGCCGGAAGGCGTCGTCGTCGTCGAACTCGCCCGGCACGAAGCGGATGCCCTGTGCGAGCTGCTGCCACACATCGTCGTCGAACGGCGTGCGGGCGTACTGCTTGACCGCCTCGTACACGACCTTCTCGAAGTCCTGGTCCTCCCAGTCACGCCGGGCGAACCCGACGAGGGAGAATCCGGGCGGCAACAGGCCGCGGTTCGCCAGGTCGTAGACCGCCGGCATCAGCTTCTTGCGTGACAGGTCGCCTGTCACTCCGAAGATGATGAGGCTGCTCGGCCCCGCGATGCGGTTGAGGCGGCGGTCGGAGGGCAACCGCAACGGGTTGAACTCCGGGGTGATCTCCACCGGTGACAAGCGGGTCGTCTCCTTGATCAGCTGCTCGGTCGACATGGTCAACGCGCTCAGTTGACGGCCTCGAACAGCGAGACGACGTCCGCCTCGGGGTTCGTGAGGGTCAGGGTCAGCACCGGGCGGCCGTGCTCGCCGAGGACGCTGGCGTCGCCGGCGGCCTGGGCCTGGATGAGCTGCCCGAACGTGAAGGGTCGCCCGGGGATCTCGAGATCCTCGGACGGTGTGGCCGTGATCTGCAGGAACACGCCGACCGCGGGACCGCCCTTGTGGAACTGACCCGTGGAGTGGAGGAACCGGGGTCCCCAGCCGAAGGTGACCGGACGGTTCGCCTTGGCCGCCAGCAGGTCGCGGATGCCCGCGAGCTGGGGGAGCGCGATGCGGTTCACGTACGCCTGGACTGCGACGTAGCCGTCGGGTCCGAGCTGCGCGAGGAGCGCATCCACTGCGGTCTCCAGCGTGTTCGCCTCACCGAGGAACGCGCCCGTGCTGCGCACCTCGATGCCGCCGGCGGTGAACGCGGGCGTGACCGGCGCCGGCCGGTCGTCGAGCAGCGAGCGCGCGGCGACCTTCGCCGCCTCGACGTCAGGCTGGTCGAACGGGTTGATCCCGAGCAGACGACCAGCGACCGCGACGGCGTACTCCCAGACCAGGAGCTGTGCGCCCAGGCTGCCGGAGACGAGGATCTCGCCCTGGTGCCGGTCGGCCGGGAACAGGTGGTGCGCCTCGGCGTTCGCCACCAGGCGGACGACCTGCAGG
>NZ_JBNDHX010000062.1:0-22300 GCF_056755275.1 Leifsonia sp. HAY1-4F | reverse complement strand
GTCCTGGCTCTGCTCGCCCTCGCCGGTGAAGATGGTCAGCTCGCCGGACGGCGCGTAGTCGACGACGCGCAGGTCGGCGCCTCCCTCGGTGCCGTAGAGCGTGATCCCGAACTCGTCGCCGGCCGGACGGTAGGCCGCCCAGCTCGTCTCGATGACGATCGAGCCGCCACCCTCGAGGCGGAGCAGCAGGCTGGCGAGGTCCTCGACCTCGTACGCCGAGCCGACGTGCTGCTTGGACGAGGTGGAGCCGCCACGGCCGCGCACGCCGAGCTCCGCGTGCGTCACGGCCGAGACGGCCTCGACGCGCGGCTCGCCGAACAGGTGCAGTGCGTAGTCGAGCACGTGCACACCGATGTCGATCAGCGGTCCGCCTCCCGCCATCTCGCGGTTGGTGAACCAGCTGCCGAGGGCCGGGATGCCGGCGCGGCGCAGCCAGATTGCGCGTGCGTGGTACGGCCGGCCGATCCGGCCGTCGTCGATCGCCGCTTTGAGTGCCTGGATGTCGCCGCGGCGGCGGTGGTTGAACGCGACCTCCAGCACACGGCCGGAGCGGTGGGCGGCATCCACCATCGTCTGGGCCTCTGCGGCCGTCCGGGCGATCGGCTTCTCGCTGAGCACGTGGATGCCGGCGTCGAGTGCGGCGACGGCGATCGGGGCGTGCAGGAAGGTGGGGACGGCGATGCTCACGACGTCGAGACCACCGTCCGCGACGAGCTCCGTCGCGTCGCGGTAGAGGCGCTCGATGCCGTACTGCTCGCCGAGTTCGGTTCGGGGGCCGTCCTCCATCCCGGCGATGGCGACGAGCTCCACGCCCGGGAGGTCGTCGTAGGCGGCCATGTGCTGCTGGCCGGCCCAGCCGAGGCCGATGACTCCGGCGCGGAGGGGGCGCTCGAGGCGTTCGCCGTCGGCGATCTGGGGGACTTGCGTGCTCACGGCACTCCTTTCGGTTTCTGTGTTCGAATCGATTCGATTGTGGACGAATGGATGGGATGCTCCGGGATGCCGGGCGTCAGCGGAACAGGGACCGGGCGGTGCCGGCGTCGGGATCGAGCGCCCGCTGGATGACCATCATGGCCGCCCCGATCGCGCCGCCGGTCTCGCCCGAGCGGGACTCCGTGATCGTGAGGTGCTGCGTGGCCAGCGGCGTCGACCGCTGATAGACGACCTCGCGGATCCCGGCGAGGAGCTGCTCGCCGACGCGCGAGAGGCTGCCGCCGACGACGATCATCGACGGGTTGAGGAGGTTGACGCAGGTCGCCACGACGGCGCCGAGATCGCGTCCGGCCTGGCGGATCGCGTTCTGCACCGCGGGGTTGCCGGTGCGCGCCAGGGTGACGACGTCGTCGCTGGTCTGAGCGGGGATTCCCGCCGCAGTGAGTGCGCGAGCGATCGCCGGTCCGCTGACCAGGGACTCGAGGTCGGCATCCTGCTCGCCGTGGCTGGGCGTGTCGCTGCCGAACGGGACGCGGACGTGCCCGAGGTCGCCGGCGGAACCGAGCGCGCCGCGCTGGAGCCGGCCGCCGCTGATGATGCCCGCGCCGACGCCGGTGGCGACCTTGATGTAGAGCAGGTCGGTCTCGTCGGGCCACATCAGCGTCTGCTCGCCGAGCGCGAGCAGGTTGACGTCGTTGTCGACCAGCACAGGAACGTCGAAGACGCGGCGGATGTACGCCGGGATGTCGAAGCGGTCCCAGCCGGGCATGATCGGCGGGTTGACCGGAAGGCCGGTCGAGTGCTCCACGGGGCCGGGGACGCCGACCCCGACGCCGATGAGCTCCCCGGGCTGCCGGCCGGAGGCGATGAACAGCTCGCTCGCGACCTCGATCGCCCAGTCGAGCACGGACAACGGCCCGTCGGCGATCCGGAGCCGCCGTGACTCGCTGGCCGTGATCGTGCCCGCGAGGTTCGCGAGGGCGACCACGCCGTGGGTGGCGCCGAGGTCGATCGCGACGACGACCCGCGAATCCGGGTTGAAGCGGATGCGGGAGGGAGGCCGCCCGCCGGACGACACGTCGTCGCCCGCCGGTGCCACGAGACCGGCTTCCGACAGCAGGTCGATGCGGGAGGCGATGGTGGAACGCGCCATCCCCGTCGTCTCGGCCAGCTGCGCGCGGGTGCGCGGGATGCCGTCGCGCAGGATCGCGAGCAACTCCGCGGCGTCTGCGGCGACGAGCACCGAGTCGCGCGGGCTGTCCGTCATGAGGGTATTGAATCACACTGCCGGGCGACGGCTCAAAGATATGTTCCGCTCGCTCGACTTTTGATTGACATCCGGCAGAAGTCGGACTTGAATGGACTCACGCCATCCGGCGCCTCCATCCCCCCAACTCGACGAGGAGAACAGTGTCGACGTCAAAAGTCTCCGTTCAGCTGTACACGGTGCGCGAGCTCCTGACCGAAGACACGGTCGGTACGCTCAAGCGGATCGCGGACATCGGTTTCACCCAGGTCGAGCCGTTCGCCTTCGTCTCCTTCGGCGACGCGTTGCGCGACGGACTGGCGGAGGCCGGCCTGTCCGCTCCGACCACGCACCAGAGCTTCATCGGCGGCGACCTCGACGAGGTCTTCGGCAAAGCGAAGGAACTCGGCGTCGAGACCGTCATCGACCCGTTCGTGGCTCCGGATCGCTGGCAGACGGCGGATGACGTGGCGCAGATCGCCGACCAGCTGAACGCTGCGGCCGAGGTCGCGTCCCGGCACGGGGTGCGCGTGGGCTATCACAATCACGCGCACGAGCTGGAGAGCACGATCGAGGGCGCGACCGCTCTCGAGTTCTTCGCCGGCAAGCTGGCCCCGGAGGTCGTGCTCGAGGTCGACACCTACTGGGTGACCGTCGGCGGCGTCGACGCGGTGGCCCTCCTCCCGAAGCTCGGCGACCGCGTAGTCGCACTGCACATCAAGGACGGTCCCGGCACGACCGAGACGAAGGATCAGGTCGCCGTGGGGCAGGGGTCGCTTCCGATCGAGCAGATCATCGCCGCGGCGCCGGATGCGCTCCGCGTCATCGAGCTCGACGACTCGCGCGGCGACCGGTTCCAGGCCGTCGCGGACAGCTTCGCCTTCCTCACCTCCAAGGGCCTCGCATGAGCGCCGCTCAGGGCCGGACCGGTCGCGTCGGGGTGGGCGTCATCGGCGCCGGCGTCATCAGCAACGAGTACCTGAAGAACCTGACGGCGTTCCCGGACCTCGACGTCCGCTTCGTCGCCGACATCGATCTCGCTCGGGCGCAGGCTCAGGCGGAGAAGTTCGGAGTGGCGGGTTCGGGCACCGTCGAGCAACTGCTCGCCGACGACGCGATCGAGATCGTGGTCAACCTCACCATCCCGAAGGTGCACGTCGCGGTGGCGCTGGACGTTCTCGCCGCCGGCAAGAACGTGTGGAGCGAGAAGCCCTTCGCGCTCGACCGCGCGAGCGGGCAGCAGCTGCTGCAGGCCGCGCACGCCCAGGGCCTCCGCGTCGCCACGGCGCCCGACACGTTCCTCGGGTCAGGCATCCAGTCGGCTCGCCGCCTCATCGAGCACGGCGACATCGGCGCGCCGCTGACAGCGCTGACGCTCATGCAGAGCCCGGGCCCCGAGTCCTGGCATCCCAACCCCGACTTCCTGTTCCAGGAGGGTGCCGGCCCGCTGTTCGACATCGGCCCGTACTACCTGACAGCTCTCGTTCAGCTGTTCGGGCCGGTCGCGCGCGTGAGCGCGAGTGCATCCCGCGCGCGGGAGACCCGCGTGATCGGATCCGGACCCCGGGCGGGCGAGGAGTTCGCGGTGACGGTCCCGACGCATGTGAGCGCGCTCTACGAGTTCGAGAGCGGTCAGACGGCGCAGTCGGTGTTCAGCTTCGACTCCAAGCTCAAGCGGACCCAGTTCGAGGTCGCCGGCCTGGAGGGCACGGTCGTCGTGCCCGATCCGAACACGTTCGAGGGCGAGCTGGCGGTGCACGACGTCGAGGGCATCCACAGCGTCCCTTCGACCGGGACGACGGACACCCGCGGCATCGGTGTCGTCGAGCTGGCACGAGCCATCCGCGCCGGCGTTCCGGAACGGGCGTCGGGTGAGCAGGCATATCACGTGCTCGACATCATGGTCTCGACGATCGAAGCCGGAGAGACGCGAACGCCGGTCGAGATCGAAAGCACGGTGCAGGTCACACCGGCGCTCGCCGAAGACTGGGATCCGCGCGCGGCGACCCTGGTGTGAGGATGAGCGACATGACGGACGGGACAGCGCTGACCAGCGGCGGCCTCAGCCGCCGCGAAGGAAGCTCGGCCGGATCACGGCTGCGCGTGGCGATCGTCGGTGGCGGCTTCATGGCCGAGGTGCACTCGCGGGCCGTGCGGGCGGCGCACGCCGACCTCGCGGGCATCGTGTCCTCGACGCCGGAGCGCTCGGCGGCCGCGGCGGAACGCCTCGGCATCGGCCGATCCTACGGATCGCTCGACGAGCTCCTGGCCGATGACACGATCGACGTGGTCCACGTCACCACCCCCAACGCCCTGCACGCAGACCAGGCAGTGGCGGTCCTGGCCTCCGGCAAGGACGTGGTCTGCGAGAAGCCGATCGCGACGAGCATCCCGGACGCCGAGCGGATGGTCGCCGCCGCCCAGGGGCGCACGGCGACCGTGCCGTTCGTCTATCGGTTCCATCCGCTGGTGCGCGAGGCCCGGGCCCGGTTCGCCTCGGGCGAGGCCGGCCGCGTTCTCAGCGTGAACGCGTCCTACCTCCAGGACTGGCTGCTGGGCTCCGGCGACGACAACTGGCGCGTGGATGCGGAGCAGGGCGGTCGCTCGCGCGCGTTCGCGGACATCGGCTCCCACCTGGTCGATCTCGTGGAGTTCGTGAGCGGCGACCGCGTCAGCCGGGTGGTCGCCACCAAGCGCACGGTGTTCGCCGAGCGGGCGGCGCACGCCGGCATCACGACGGAGGATGCGGTCGCGGTCGTCATCGAGACACGCTCCGGGGCGCTCGGAACGCTGCTCGTGTCCCAGGTCGCGCCCGGCCGCAAGAACCGCCTCTGGCTCGAGATCGCGGGCAGCGCCGAAAGCGTCGCCTTCGACCAGGAGCAGCCGGAGACGCTGTGGATCGGCCGCAGGAAGGGAAGCCTGACCATCCCGCGGGACGCCGACCAGCTCAGCGAGGATGCGGCGCGGCTGTGCGTCCTGCCCTCGGGGCATCCCCAGGGCTATCAGGACGCGTTCAACGCGTTCGTAGCCGACAGCTACGCGGCGGTCGCGGGGGAGAACCCCGACGGCCTCCCGCGGTTCGCCGACGGCCTGCGCGCTGTGCGGGTCACGGAGGCCGTGATCGACTCCGCCGAGTCGGGCACCTGGATCGAGATGGGAACGAACGAATGACCGACGACACCACCCCCCGGAACGACGCCGAGTCCGGCCGCACGCACCCGGTCACCCTCTTCACCGGCCAGTGGGCCGACCTCACCCTCGAGGAGGTCGCCCGGTACGCGTCCGAGTGGGGCTACGACGGCTTGGAGATCGCCTGCTCCGGCGAGCACCTCGACGTCTGGCGTGCCGCGGAGGACGACGACTACCTGCAGGGCCGCCTCGACATCCTGAACAGGTACGGCCTGAAGGTGTGGGCGATCAGCAACCACCTGAAGGGTCAGGCGGTCTGCGATGACCCGATCGACTTCCGCCATCAGGCCATCGTCGGCTCGAAGGTGTGGGGCGACGGCGACCCCGAGGGGGTGCGTCAGCGCGCCGCAGAAGAGCTGAAGCTCACCGCGAAGGTCGCCCGCCGGCTCGGCGTGGACACGGTGGTCGGCTTCACCGGGTCCAGCATCTGGCCCTACGTGGCGCAGTTCCCGCCCGTCCCGGCCGAGGTGTTCGAGCGCGGCTACCAGGACTTCGCCGACCGCTGGAACCCCATCCTCGACGTGTTCGACGGCGAGGGCGTGCGATTCGCGCACGAGGTGCATCCCTCGGAGATCGCGTACGACTACTGGACGAGCGTCCGCACTCTGGAGGCGATCGACCACCGCGAGGCGTTCGGCTTCAACTGGGACCCGTCGCACATGATGTGGCAGGACATCGACCCGGTCGGCTTCATCGTCGACTTCCAGGACCGCATCTATCATGTCGACTGCAAGGACACGCGGCTGCGTCCGAAGAACGGCCGCGCGGGCGTCCTCGGCTCCCACCTGTCGTGGGGCGACCCGCGGCGCGGCTGGGACTTCGTGTCCACGGGCCACGGCGACGTTCCATGGGAGGACGCCTTCCGCGCACTCGAGTCGATCGGGTACACCGGCCCCATCTCGATCGAGTGGGAGGATGCCGGGATGGACCGCCTGTACGGCGCGAAGGAAGCCGTCGGCTACATCCGCTCACTGCTCTGGAAGCGGCCGACCGCCTCCTTCGACGCGGCGTTCAGCAACCAGGACTGAGCCCCCGGCCCGCGAACCTCAACTGAGCGAGGGCGGCCCGGCCTCAGCCGAAGACGACGTCGGCAGCGTCGACCACCTCGGCCGTACGCCCGGGCGCGCGGTGGTTCGACCAGTACAGGTTGGTGTGGGCGATGACCTGCTCCGGCGGCGGCGCGCCCCAGTCGGACAGGTCCTCGGTGGTGTGCGCGTCCCCGACCAGCGTGACGTCGTACCCGCGGACCAGCCCACCGTGGATGGTCGACCGGATGCACTCGTCCGTCTGCGAACCCGTGACGACGATCCGTCCGACCCCGGCTGCCGCCAGCACCTCCTCCAGGCGCGTGTCATCGAAAGCGTCCGCGTACTCCTTCGGCACGAGAGGCTCATCCTCGGATCGCGTCAGTTCGGGCACGTACTGCCAGGCGTCGCTGCCGTAGGGGACGTTTTGGTCCGAGTGCTGGATCCACACCACGGGCACGTCCTCCCGCCTCGCGCGCTCGACGAGACGTTGGATGGTGGTGACCACCTCGTCGCGTCGCACTGCGCCTCCGATCACGCCGTTCTGCACATCGATCACCAGCAGCGCGCTCGCCGGTCGTCCCTCGAGAGTCGTCATCGTTCCTCCTTCGAGACAGGATGCTAGCCCCGGCGCGTGCACCCGCACAGGGCTACGCTCGATCCGTGACGAGCAGCGAAACCGCCATCCGCGGCGAGGACTGGTACGGTCGCGAGCTCGACAGTGTGGAGTACACGGGCGTCGTGTTCGAGAACGTCGACCTGACGGAGGCGCGCACCGCGGGCGCCACCTTCAGCGATTGCGTGTTCCGGAACGTCCGGTTCAACGTGAGCGAGCACAGCGACTCGGCTTTCGTGAACTGCCGATTCGACGTGTGCAACTTCTTCGACGCCACCTTCCGTCGCTGCAAGCTGACCGGAAGCACCTTCCACGGCTGCGAGTTCGCGTTGCTGAAGGTAGAGGGCGGCAACTGGTCCTTCACCGGGCTTGCCCGTGCCGAACTCCGCGGGGCGTCCTTCGAGGGTGTTCGGCTCCGGGAGGCGGATCTCACCCAGGCGCGCTGCCAGGAAGTGCGGTTCGAGGGATGCGACCTCAGCGCGGTCACGCTCGCCGGCGCGGACCTCAGCGCCGCATCGCTGGCCGGCAGTGATCTGACCGGGATCGATCCGGCCGACGTCGTGCTGCGCGGGACCATCATCGACGAGCGGCAGGCCGTGGTGCTCGCCGGAGCGATGGGGATGGTCGTCGTCCCGGTCCCCTGATCCGGCGAGGGCGCTACGCGACCTCGCTGACCTGCCCGTGCTTGATGTGGAGCCGGCGCTGCGCCCGCTTCGCCACCGCGGAGTCATGGGTGACGATGATGACGGTGAGGCCGCGATCCCGCCACAGCCCCTCGAGCAGGTCCATGATCTCGTCCCGGGTCTCCTCGTCCAGGTTGCCGGTCGGCTCGTCGGCCAGGAGCACCTCCGGGTCCTTCACCAGTGCCCGGGCGATGGCCACGCGCTGCTGCTGACCGCCGGACAGCTCGGACGGCAGGTGGTTGCCGCGGTCCGCGAGTCCGACCGAGGCGAGCGCCTCGGCGGCACGCCGCTTGCGGTCTGCGGCGGTGACGCCGAGCGGTGCCAGGGCCGTCTCGACGTTCTCCTGGGCGGTCAGCGTCGGGATGAGGTTGAAGCCCTGGAAGACGAAGCCGATCTCTTTCGCCCGGATCTTCGTCAGCCGGGCGTCGTGCTGCTTCGAGAGGCTGGCCGATCCGAGCTGCACCGAGCCGGAGCTCGGCCGGTCGAGAGCGCCGAGCATCTGCAGCAGCGTCGACTTGCCGCCGCCGGTGGGGCCCTGGATGGCGACCAGCTGGCCGTCCGGGATCTCGAGGGTCACATCCTTCAGTGCGACCACTTCGCGCTTGGACTGCTTGTAGGTCTTGGTGACATCGGTGAGGGTGTACATCGTTGCTCCTTCGGGGGCCGGATGGCCGGGTTCAGGCGACCGAGCGCAGGGCGGCTGCGGGGCGGAGACGGGAGGCGCGCCAGCCGCCGACCGCGCCGGCGATGAGACCGCCGAGGATGGCGAGCGCGACGGCTCCCACGATGATCCACACGGTCACCGGCGCATGCAGCGCGATGTCCGCGGTGGAGGTGGATGCCTGGCGCAGCCCGCTGAAGGCGCCGCCGCCCCCGCCGAAGCCGGCGAAGCGGCCTCCTGTACCCGTGGTCGCGGCCCCGGCGCCCGTCCCGCGCCCGGCCGCGGTCGCCACGCCGCCGTGGCTGATGCTGCCGGTCAGGGTGGGGGAGATGACGTTCACCACGAGCACCCCGAGGAGGCCGACCGCGACGCCGATGACCCCGCCGATGAGCCCCTGCACCACGGACTCGCCGGCGACCTGCCCGACGATCCGGCCGTTCGACCAGCCGATCGCCTTGAGCGTTCCGAACTCCCGCGTACGCCGGGTGACGCCCGAGATCGTGAACAGGATGGCGATGAGGAACGCCGCCGCCAGCACGATGACCGAGAGCCACGTGCCGAGGTTCGCGATGAGCGCGCCGGCGCTGCCCAGCGAGCCGGAGACCGTGGAGGCCAGGTCGGCCTGCGTGCTGACCGTCGCTCCGGGGACGGACTTCGTGAGTGCTGTCTTGATCTGGTCGATGTCTCCGCTGGAGGCGGCCTTCACGTACACCGAGGAGATCTTGTCGGTCTGCCCGGACAGCGTCTGGGCGACATCGAGCGGAATGTAGGCGTTGGCCGCGGTGGTGGAATCGGAGCCGGTGGAGGTGACGATGCCGATGACCGAGAATCCGGTCCCGCCGATGGTCACGGTGTCGCCGACGGTCTTGCTCGCCGACTTCGCGTAGCTCGCGTCCAGGACGACGACATCCTTGCCGGAGTCGGCGGCGGTGAAGCTGCGGCCGCCCGTCAGGGTGACGGACGCCAGGGGTCCGACGGACTTGCCGGCCGGGTTCAGCCCGAGGACCGAGAAGGAGTCGACCGTGAACGAGCTGCCGCCCGCTCCGTCGGCTCCGCCCGTGGGAGGAGCCGTGGGCGAGGCCGCCTGGCCGCTCTGGCGCTGCTGCCGCAGCTGCTGGAAGTTCGGGAGTGTGCCGCTGAAGCTGGTGTTCGTGAGCGACAGCACCGCCGCCGCGGAGGCGACGTTCTGCACTTTCTGCACCGTGCTCAGAGTGGATGCGTTCATCACCGTTGTGCCGCGCATCGCCTGCAGGCGCGAGGTGTTGACCTGCCGGGCCGTTCCGGTATCGGTGCCGGAGTCCGCGCCGAAGTCGAAGCGTGGTCCTCCGCCCTGGCCCTGGAGGCCGGTGGCGTTCTGGGCGGTGGCCGGCTGGCTCACGGTGATGTCGGTGCCTACGCCGTACACGGATTGCAGGACGCTCTCCTGCGCCTGACGGACCCCGGCCGAGACGGCGTTGACGATGATGACGAGAGCGATCGCGAGGGCCATGCCCGTCGCGATGATGATCGTCTGCTTGCGGCGATTGAACAGCTCTCGCCGCAGATAGGTCCCGAACATTGGCTTCCCAACTGTGGTGGTCTCGGATGAACTTCTTGCCGGAGGTTAAGCACCGCGTTTTAGGGGTCGCTATGCCGAACCTATGCGCCAGCCGTGTACTCCATCCCCCGTCGGAGGAAGGCCACATGCGTCGAGGTTGAGGTACTCACGTCACAACCCGGCGATGGTCACGTCGTTAAGGGTGTGCTGCCGTTGCCGCGTCCAGAGACGACCCCCCAGAAGCAACAGCATCCCGCCGTGGATGCGACCGCCCGCAATGCGTCGATCGACGGGCTGCGGGTCGTCGGCATCCTCGCGGTGGTGTTCGCCCACGTGTACACGCAGCCCGTCGTGCACCAGTGGGTGTATCCGTGGCATGTGCCCCTGTTCTTCGCCCTCACCGGCTACTTCTTCCGACCCGGACGCCCATTCCGCGCCCACCTGAGATCGCGCGTGCTGACCCTCGTCGTCCCCTACGCCGGCTGGCTGCTCGTGGTCGGTGCGCTCGCCATGGCCATCCCGAATCCGGTCGGCCGCCTGCACCTCGCCGATCTCGGAGGGGTTCTGGAAGGCGGGAGCAACGGGCACGAGCCCTTCGGCGCGTTCTGGTTCATCGGCGCGCTCTTCATCGCGTCGCTGCTGTACGTCCCCGTCAGCAGGCTGCCCGCCTGGCAGCAGGCCGTGGTGGCACTGGGAGCACTGGCGGCGGGGACCTTCTCGGGGGCGTGGCTCGCCGCCCTGCCGCTCAGCGTCGGGCAAGGCCTCTATTGCCTCTTCTTCGTCATCGCCGGCCGCGGGATCGCTACCGTCCAGCGCCGGATCCGGCACCGCGCCCTCATCGGGCCGATCCTGCTCGGCTGCGCCGTGATCCTCACGGGAGTGCTGCCCGTGACGCCTCCGGATCTGAAGAACGGGATCCTCGGCACTCCCGTCGTGATGCCGCTTCTCTCTGTACTGTTCGTGACCGCGCTCATCCTGACCGCGAGCAGCATCCGGCTGCCCCGGTGGGCAGTGCCCGCCGTTCTCGCGGTGGCCGGGACGGCAACCGTCGTCGTTCTCAGCCACAGCCTGGTCATCTGGGAGCTGAAGCAATACTCGGCGCAACCGAAATGGATCCTCCTCGCGGCGATCCTCGTCCCCGTCGTGGCAGCGCTCCTCCTCGCACAGCTCAAGCGGATCCTTCCCGCGTCAGGTCGCTCAGACACTTCATAGGCTTCACAAAGAGAGCATCCATCCGCCGCCTCATAATGGGAAAGGTGACGATCAATGCGCGTACCGCCTCCGGCTCCTCCAGCCAGCCCCGGTCCCTCCTGCGCCGCTCCGACGGCAGCGCCATCCGTGTGCTCGTCGTGGACGACGAGGCGACGCTGACCGACCTGCTGGCCATGGCCCTCCACTACGAGGACTGGGACGTCAAGACCGCCTCGACGGGCCAGCAGGCCCTGCAGCTCTCGCGCGAGTTCAAGCCCGATGTCGTGGTGCTCGACATCATGCTCCCCGACATCGACGGCCTCCAGGTCCTGTCGCGGATGCGCGCCGACGGCAACGAAGCGCCCGTCCTCTTCCTCACCGCGAAGGACTCGCTCGACGACCGCATCGCGGGGCTCACCGCCGGCGGCGACGACTACGTCACGAAGCCCTTCAGCCTTGAAGAGCTGGTCGCACGCCTGCGGGGACTGCTGCGCCGCTCGCGCGCTGCGGTCGCCGACCACGAGGACCCGGTGCTCATCGTCGGCGACCTGGTGCTCGACGAGGACAGCTACGAGGTGCACCGCAACGGAGAGCCCATCCAGCTGACCGCCACGGAGTTCGAGCTGCTGCGCTTCCTGATGCGCAATCCCCGGCGCGTGCTGAGCAAGGCGCAGATCCTCGACCGGGTGTGGAGCTACGACTTCGGCGGCTCCTCCAGCGTGGTCGAGCTGTACATCTCCTACCTGCGCAAGAAGATCGACGCCGGGCGCACCCCGATGATCCACACCGTCCGTGGCGCCGGCTACATGGTGAAGGCTGCGCAATGACCTCCGCCCGCATCGCGGGCCCCCCGAAGACCGAGGCGCAGGCGGGCACGCCGACCGCGAGCCGGTTCCCGCGCCTCCGGCCGATCCGCTCGTGGACGCTCCGCAGCCGGGTCGTCCTCGTCGTGGTGGCGATGCTCGCGGTGCTGGGCGCCGTGATCGGGACGGTCAGCGTGTTCGCGCTGCAGAACTACCTGATGCAGCGATTGGATGCCCAGCTCACGTCAGCGCTCATCCGCGGGCAGCACGCCGCCGACCGGATCAACGGCGGCGGTCCCACCGTGCCCGAGGCCGCCGGGGTCGTGCAGACACCGGGACAGCCGACGGGAACCCTCGGCGCCGTCCGGAGCTCGGACGGCGGTCTGCTGTTCCCGCCGGTGATCCTCGCCGACCGGCCCACGTCGTCGACGAATCAGCCGCTCGGCCCCAAGCAGGTCACCATCGACGGTCTGGCGCTCCTCAGCGTCCCGGCGGACGAGCGGCCGCGGACCGTCGATCTCGGTCCCTCCCTCGGTTCCTACCGTATCGCCGCCGCGGAGCTCGGCAACGGCGACAGCGTCATCATCGGGCTCCCGCTCAGCGACGTGAATGCGACCGTCGGCCGGCTGACCCTCGTGATCGTGCTCGTGACCTTGTCGGGACTCGTCTTCGCCTTCCTGCTGGCGAGCGTCGTGGTCCGCTTCGCCATGCGGCCGCTGGAGCGCGTCGCCGGCACCGCCGAGCAGGTCGCCTCCCTGCCGCTCGACCGCGGCGACGTCGCGCTGTCCGTCCGCGTGCCGGAGGCCGACACCGACCAGCACACCGAGGTCGGCAAGGTGGGTTCGGCGCTGAACCGGATGCTCGGCCATGTGGCGTCGGCGCTCACCGCCCGGCAGGCGAGCGAGCAGAAGGTCCGCCAGTTCGTCGCGGACGCGAGCCACGAGCTGCGGACGCCGCTCGCCTCCATCCGCGGCTATGCCGAGCTCACCCGCCGGGCGCCGCACGACCTGCCGCCGGATGTCACGCACTCGCTCGGGCGCATCGAGTCCGAAGCGACCCGGATGACCTCCCTCGTCGAGGACCTCCTGCTGCTGGCCCGGCTGGACGAGGGACGTGAGCTCGACCACGACCCGGTCGACCTCTCCCTGCTCCTGGTCGATGCCGTCAGCGACGCGCACGCCGCCGGGCCGGACCACGAGTGGACGCTCGACCTCCCGGACGAGCCGGTGGAGGTGGCCGGAGACGCCCCGCGCCTGCACCAGGTGCTGATGAACCTGCTGGCCAACGCGCGCGTCCACACGCCGGAGGGCACGAAGGTGACGGCGGGACTCCGGGTGGATGAGGACGCCCGTCAGGCGGTCGTCACTATCGCGGACGACGGCCCCGGCATCCCGGACGAGCTGCAGAACACGCTCTTCGAGCGCTTCGCGCGCGGCGACAGTTCGCGCAACCGCGCCACAGGGTCGACCGGACTCGGGCTGGCGATCGTCCAGGCCGTCGTGCACGCGCACGGCGGAGAGGTGACGGTCAGCAGCGCGCCGGGGGACACCGTCTTCACCGTCACGCTTCCGCTCGCGCCGATGGCCGCGCCGACGGCCGCGTGAGCGGATTTGCGCGCGGCCCCGGGCATCCCGTAGCCTGTACGGAGCCAAAGACCGCTGGTTGTCGTGCGTGCACGACCGAAGATCCACTCAGGTGGGGCCCGCGCAGGTGTGTGAAGCAGACTCCGTGAATTCTTGCGGTCCCAGCTCCGTGCCCTGTGCCGGAGCTTTTTTCTTTGCCAGGGGCCGGCGGTGGCACACCGCTCCCGCGGTGTGCGACAAGAAGATTGAGGAGTAGGCCATGGCGAACAAGGAAGCCACGGTTGCCGAGCTCGAGAACCTGTTCACGAGCTCGTCCGCCGTTCTGCTGACCGAGTACCGCGGTCTCACTGTCGCTCAGCTCAAGCAGCTGCGCACATCCATCAGTGAGCACGCGACCTACGCCGTGGTGAAGAACACGCTGACCAAGATCGCGGCCAACAAGGCAGGCATTTCGTCGTTCGACGAAGAGCTCGCCGGGCCGTCCGCGATCGCCTTCGTGCACGGTGACCCTGTCGCCGTCGCGAAGTCGCTGCGTGACTTCGCCAAGGCAAACCCTCTGCTGGTGGTCAAGGGCGGTTACTTCGACGGTAACGCCCTGACCGCAGAAGAGGTAGGCAAGCTCGCCGACCTCGAGTCCCGTGAGGTACTGCTGGCCAAGCTGGCCGGCGCCTTCAAGGCCTCGCTGTTCGGAGCCGCATATCTGTTCAACGCACCGCTGTCGAAGGCCGTTCGCACGGTCGACGCGCTGCGTGAGAAGCAGGAGTCCGCTGCCTGAGTCCTCACGGACCAGGCCAGCGGTGAGTAACCACACACACTAAGGAGAGAACAATGGCAAAGCTGTCGACTGAGGAGCTGCTCGACGCGTTCAAGGAGCTCACGCTCATTGAGCTCAGCGAGTTCGTGAAGAAGTTCGAGGAGACCTTCGAGGTCACCGCCGCCGCCCCCGTCGCCGTGGCCGCCCCGGCCGCCGGTGGTGCGGGCGCCGCTGCCGAAGAGGTCGAGGAGAAGGATTCCTTCGACGTCGTCCTCGAGGCCGCCGGTGAGAAGAAGATCCAGGTCATCAAGGAGGTGCGCGCCCTCACCAGCCTCGGCCTCGGTGAGGCGAAGGCCCTCGTTGACGGCGCACCGAGCACCGTGCTCGAGGGCGCCAACAAGGAGTCCGCCGAGAAGGCGAAGGCCCAGCTCGAAGAGGCTGGCGCCACCGTCACCCTCAAGTAGTCGATGCCCCTCGGGGCTCTTCTGCAGACAGGCTGACAGTCGTCTGATCGCGACGCGGACTCCTCCCTATAAGAGAGTGTCCGCGTTGCGGAGGGCGTCGCCCCCGACAACGGGGCGACGCCCTCCGTGCGTTAACGCAACGTGCGGGCGCGGATGCTCATCCATTTCTGCGTCCGATCGCGCCTGCGCGTGCATCGGTGTGCGAGGACGCACAACCGGAAGAAGAGCAACGATGAGTTCGACCGCCTGGCGTGCCTGCGCCGCGCTCCTGCGCAGCCTCGGCCACGCCATCCTCCACGGGGACGACCGAGACGACGGCCGCCACCCGCCGGATCTGTACCGCAGGACCCTCCTCTACGAGCGCTACCTGCGGTGACACCCACGCGAAGCGCTCCCGGCCGACCGGCCGGGGGCGCTTTTCGTCACGTCAGGCCGAGCAAGGCCGCGACGCCGAGCCCGTCGATCCGTGCCGGGTCCGCAAGGACGTCGAGTCGCACGATCCGGCCGCCCTCGAACTCGAAGGCCATGAGCGAGAAGACCCGGCCGGACAGCACGGCGGCGACACCGGGACGTCCGCCGAGGCGGACGGGCGTGGAGTGGAGGGCGAGCCGGCCGGCGAGCATCGCCTGGGCGGCGATCGCGGACGGGCCGATGAGGTGCTGCTGCGCCGTCCCGTAGTCCGCGTCCAGCACGACACCGTCGTCGAGGAGAGCGAGCAGACGGCTCAGGTCGCCCTCCCGTGCTGCCGCGAGCCACGCCTCCACGAGGGCGCGCTCACGGCGCGGATTCCGGAGCGAAACGCCGGAGCCGGGAGAGCCGGAGCCGGGGGAGCCGGAGCCGTGCAGACGCCTCCGGGCCCGGGAGGCGAGCTGTCGCGCCGCTTGCGGAGAACGGCTGAGCGCGTCGGCGACCTCGTCGAACGGACGGCCGAAGACATCGTGCAGGACGAAGGCGATCCGCTCGGCGGGGCTGAGGGCGTCGAGCACGAGCAGCAGGGCGGTCGCCACCCGGTCGCCCTGCTCCAGCTCGGTCTCGGGGTCGCCGACGGCCGAGACCGGCTCGTCCGCCCACGGCATCACCTGCCAGGACCGCTCGCGCGTACGCCGAGGAGACCGCAGCAGGTCGAGGCAGACGCGCGAGACCACCGTGGTGAGCCACGCATCCAGGTTCTCGATCCCGGAGGTGTCCGTTCGGCCGAGGCGCATCCACGTCTCCTGCACGGCGTCCTCCGCGTCGGCCGCCGAGGACAGCAGCCGCGTCGCGATCGCGGTGAGCCGCGGCCGCGCTGTTTCGAACCGTGCCGCGAGCGCTGCTGCGTCGGTCATGTCACATCCACTTCCTCTCGCTCGTCACCATATCGACGGGCCCGGGCCGGCTTGTGTGACACGACGACAGGAGGACGACCATGGATGACACGATGGTGGTGACCGGAGGGACGGGACGGATCGGGCGCAGCGTGGTCCCGCTGCTGCGGGCGGCCGGCAGGAAAGTCCGGATCGTGAGCCGCCATGCCCCCGTTGTCGCGCCCAGCGACCGGGGCATCACGCACATCGTGGCCGACACCGTGGAGGATCGCGGGCTGGTGGCCGCGCTCGCGGGTGCGGGGACCGTCCTGCACCTCGCCGGGAGCCAGAAGGGCGACTACCGGGCCGCGGCCAACATCGCGCGGGCGGCGCGCGAGGCGGGGGCGCGGCACCTCGTCCTCATCTCGGCGATCGGCGCGGGCCGGATGCCGATCGGCTACTTCCGGGCGAAGGCGGAATCCGAGCGGGAGGTCGCGGAGTCCGGCGTGCCGTGGAGCATCCTCGCGGCCGCGCAGCTGCACGAGTTCCTCCTGCCGATGGTCCGTGGGCTCGCTCGCCTCCCCGTGACGCCGGCGCCGACGGGCCTGCGGTTCGAGCCGGTGCACCGGGAGGAGGTCGCTGAACGCCTGACGGAGATCGCCCTCGGAGCGCCGGCCGGCCGGGTTCCGGATCTCGCGGGCCCGGAGGTCCTGGAGCTCGGCGAGTTGGTCGAGAGCTACAGCGGGCGCCGTCGGCCCTTCCTTCGCATCCCGGTGCCGGGCGCCGTGGGACGGGCGTACCGGGCGGGGGACAACCTTGCCGACGCTTCCGCTCAGCGCGGGCGGCGCACCTGGGCCGACTTCGTCAGCGAACTCGCCGAGTCCGCTGCAACGGCAGGGCGGGCCGCCGCCAGAGGGTGAGGGAGATCCGAACGACTTCGGCCGGAGGTCTCTCGGAATTGATTTATATAGGTCAGCTATATATAATCGTTCTCATGCCCGAGACCCCGGAACTCCGCCAGATCATCGGTGACCTCGTCGTAGCAGCTCACCGTCTCACCCGGCTCGCCGCGCAGGTGACCGGCAGCACCGAGTCGCCCGCCACGTGGCGCACCCTCAGCGTGCTGCAGACCTCCGGCCCCGTGCGTCTCGGGGAGCTCGCCACCCAGAGTCGCGTCGCCCAGCCCACGATGACCAAGCTCGTCCGCAACCTCGTGGAGGC
Source organism: Leifsonia sp. HAY1-4F (assembly GCF_056755275.1). Classification (NCBI taxonomy): domain Bacteria; kingdom Bacillati; phylum Actinomycetota; class Actinomycetes; order Micrococcales; family Microbacteriaceae; genus Leifsonia; species Leifsonia sp. HAY1-4F. The sequence continues at coordinate 5,111 of NZ_JBNDHX010000062.1, read as the reverse complement.
GGAGTGGGTCAAGCGCATCGCCGACACGGACGACGCCCGCGCCTGGCAGATCGCGATCACCGATCGGGGAGCGGACGCGCTGCAGGCGTGGCGCACCGAGCTCGCGGCGGCGCTCGTGCCGATGTTCGCCGACCTCCGCGAGGACGAGGTGGCCGCGATGCGCACCACCGTCGAGATCATCCGCTCCCGAGCCGACCTCTCGACCGCTGCCTCCGCTGCCGTCGCCGGCCGCCGCTGAGCCGTCCCGCCCGATCCACCCGTCCCACCCCATCCACCTTCCACTGGAACCAACCGAGGAGTCGTCACCCCTTCATGTCGCACGAGAGTCCCACCAGCATCCTGAAACAGCCGACCGCCGTCTGGGCCGTCGCGTTCGCGTCCGTCATCGCCTTCATGGGGATCGGACTGGTCGACCCGATCCTGCCCGCCATCGCCAAGAGCCTGCAGGCGACCCCCACCCAGACGGAGATGCTCTTCACGAGCTATCTGCTGATCACCGGCGCCGCGATGTTCTTCACCAGCTGGATCTCGAGCCGGATCGGCGCGAAGAAGACCCTCCTGATCGGTCTCGCGCTCATCGTGGTGTTCGCGCTCGCCGCCGGCCTCTCGCAGAACGTCGCGACCATCATCGGCTTCCGTGCGGGCTGGGGCCTCGGCAACGCGCTGTTCATCTCCACCGCGCTGGCGACCATCGTCGGTGCGGCCTCGGGCGGAACGTCCGCGGCGATCATCCTCTACGAGGCGGCGCTCGGCCTCGGCATCGCCATCGGCCCGCTGCTGGGAGGCCTGCTCGGGAGCTGGAGCTGGCGCGGACCGTTCTTCGGCACCGCGACGCTCATGGCGATCGGCTTCATCGCGATCGTCCTGCTGCTGAGGAAGAACCCCGAGAAGCCGCAGCCGACCTCCCTATCGGCGCCGTTCCGTGCGCTGGCCAAGCCGGCTCTCGGGTTCCTCGCCGCCGCCGCGCTGTTCTACAACATCGGCTTCTTCGTGCTGCTCGCGTACACGCCGTTCGCCCTGGTTCCCTTGGGCGTCGAGGATGCGATCACGCTGGGCCTCATCTTCTTCGGCTGGGGCGTGGCGCTCGCCGTGACCTCGGTCTGGGTCGCGCCGCTCCTCACCTCCCGGCTGCCCCGGACGCGCGTGCTCTGGCTGGTGATGCCGCTCCTCGCCCTCGACCTGCTCGCCGCTGGGCTGTTCGTCGGCTCGCTCCCCGCTCTCATCGTCTGCGTCATCGTCGGCGGTCTCATGCTCGGCATCCTGAACACGGTGCTGACGGAGTGCGTCATGGAGGCCACCGACCTGCCGCGCTCGGTCGCCTCGAGCGCCTACTCGGGCGTCCGGTTCCTCGGCGGCGCGATCGCCCCGCCGGCGGCCACCCTGCTGGCGGACACCGTGAGCCGTTCTATGCCGTTCTATGCCGGCTGCATCTCGGTGCTCGTGGCCGTCGCCCTCATCGTGATCGGGAACAAGCACCTCAAGCGAGTGGATGCGCCGCACGAGACGGCGGAGCAGGAGGCCGAAGTGCTCACCCTGGCCGACGCCGACTGACGACAACGGCCGAGCCGCGGCCGAGCCGAGGCCGAGTCGTGCCGGGCCTGGGATCGATCCCCGCGAATGCGAAGAGCCGCCCTGTCCTAGCCAGGGCGGCTCTTCCCGTCACTACGGGCCCCGAAAGCCCGACGGGCGACTCCATCTACCGCTCGTGCCTACCCGAAAGGCGCGCCCGGCCGGATGTCGCGTAGTCATTCTTTCAGACGGCCGGCACGGATCGGCGCATCAGCGCGGGGGTGCCGTGGATGAGCGGACCACCAGACTCACCGGGGAGCTCACCGAGTGCGTGCGCGGCTGGGCCCCGCCCAGCTCCTCCAAAAGGATGCGCGCGGCCGTTGCACCCTGCTCGAACGGATCCTGCGCCATGGTGGTGAGCCCGAAGCCGGCGGCGTAGTCGTGGTCGTCGATCCCGATCACGGAGAGGTCCTCCGGCACCCGGAGGCCGCGATCGCCCGCCGCCAGGATGGCTCCGAACGCCATCTCGTCGGAGCCGGCGAAGATCGCCGTGGGCCGCGGCCCCGGCCGATCCAGCAGCCGGTTCATCGCCGCCCGGCTCTCCGGCAGGGAGAACCCGCCCGGGATGAGCCAGTCCGGCCGCACCGGGAGTCCGGCGTCGCGCATCGCATCCCGGAATCCGTGCAGCCGGCCGATCGGCACCTGACTGTTCAGTCCCTCCTCGTCCTCGCCGCCGAGATGGGCGATGGCGGTGTGGCCGAGCGAGATCAGGTGGGACGTCGCGGTGTAGGCGGTGGACTTCTCGTCGATGCCCACGCTGCGCAGCCCCTTCACCGGACCGCCGACGACGATCGTCGGATGCCCGAGCGACGCGAGCTGCTCCCGTTCCTCGGTCGTGAAGTCGAGGCAGAGCGCCAGCAGGGCATCCGTCCGCTTCCGCAGGATGCTGCGGTGGAACACCCGCTCCCGGTCACCGCGGTGGCCGCCCAGGTTGAACAGGATCATGTCGTAGCTCGCCGCCCGGAGCTCCGAATCCACCCCCTCCAGCACCTGCGTGTAGAACCAGCGGCTGACCGACGGGACGACGACCCCCATGGCCAGCGTCCGTCCACTGGCCAGCCCCGATGCACTCGAGGACGCCACGTAGCCGAGCTCGTCAGCGGCCCGCCGCACCGCCGCGCGGGTCTTGTCGGACACGTTCGGCAGCCCGCGCAGGGCCCGCGAGACGGTGGCCGTCGAGACACCGGTCGCGCGCGCGACCTCCTCGATACCTGCCACGATGCGCCTCCTGCTTCAGGAGTCCTGGTGCGCGCGGCGCTCCTCGTCGGCCTCCCGCTGCGCCAGGATGCGGCGGCGCAGCTGCAGGAGACCGACGAGGGCGAGCACGAGAACCAGCAGCGTGATCGCCCACCCGAGTGCCGGTTGCCCGGTCAGCTCGCAGGCGATGGTGATGATGAGGAACGCGAACGCGAAGAACCCGACGAAGCCGATGCCCACATCGGTCGTCTCCCGCGGATCGCTCCAGCGCATCCGATCAGCCCTTCACTCCGCCGGCCGTGAGGCCCGCGACGATGCGGCGCTGGAAGATCAGCACCAGGATGATCAGCGGCACCGTGACGATGGTGCCCGCCGCCATGATCGCGGTGTAGGGCTCCTGGTGCGGCTGGCTGCCGGTGAAGGAGGCGATGGCCACCGTCACGGGCTGCGTCGCGTCACTGGAGAGCTGGCTGGAGATCAGGAACTCGTTCCACGAGGAGATGAACGCCAGGATCGCCGTCGTGAACACGGCCGGGGCCGCCAGCGGCAGGATGATCTTCCGGAACGCCTGCGCCTGGGTGCAGCCGTCGATCCGCGCCGCCTCTTCCAGGTCCCACGGCATCTCCCGGAAGAACGAGTTCAGCGTGTACACCGTCAGCGGCAGGGCGAACGAGATCTCCGGAATGATCAGCGCCTGGTAGGTCCCCATCCAGCCGATGTTCGTGAACAGCTGGAACAGCGGCGTGATGAGCGCGACGCCCGGGAACATCGAGGCGGCCAGGATGACGCCGAGAACGATCCCCTTGAAACGGAAGTCGAGCCGGGCGAGCGCGTACGAGGCGAAGATGCCGACCACGAGCGAGATGACCGTCACGCAGACGCCGATGAACAGCGAGTTCAGCAGCGCCTGGCCGAGATGGTTTCCCAGGTTGGTGGAGAGCGCCGTGACGTAGTTGTCCCAGGTGACGTGCGTGAACCAGGGCGTGTTGTCGTTCGTGAAGCCGACGTCGCGGAACGACGTCACGATCATCCAGTAGAACGGCAGCAGGCACCAGAGCACGATCACGATCGCCTGGACGCCCGTGCGGATGCCGGCGTTGCGGATCCGGGAGTGCGAGCGGTTGCGGTTGCGCGTGCGGGGCAGCGCGCCCGCCTCGGCGGTGGCCGTTGCAGGCCCGGCGACGGTGGTCATCACTTCGCCCCCTTCTGTTGCGTCTCCTGTGTTCGGACCACGTTCGTCCCGAGGATCCGGACGAAGATGAACGCGATCAGGAAGATGATGATGAACGTAATGGTGGACAGTGCGGCCGCGCTGTTGAAGCCTTGCCTGATCTGATCGACCACCAGGATGGACAGGGTGGTCGTCGCGTGGCCGGTTCCGCCTCCACCGCCGGTGAGGATCTGCGGCAGGTCGTAGATGCGGAGCGCGTCGAGCACGCGGAACAGGATGGCGACCATCAGCGCCGGTTTCAGCAACGGCATGGTCACCCGCCAGAACCGCTGCCAGGTGGAGGCGCCGTCGACCTTGGCGGCCTCGTACACGTCCTCCGGGATGATCTGGAGTCCCGCGAGGATCAGCAGCGCCATGAACGGCGTGGTCTTCCAGGTGTCGGCGATGATGACCGCGAACCGGGATGCCCACTCGTCGGAGGTCCACAGGATATGGGTGGAGAGGATGGCGTTGGCGACGCCGGCGAACGAGAAGATGAAGAACCACAGCTTCGCGGTCACCGCGGTCGGGATGGCCCAGGGGATCAGGATCGCGGCGCGCACGAAACCGCGTCCGCGGAACGCACGGTTCATGATCAGCGCGAACCAGAGGCCGAGGCCGGTCTCCAGGATGACCGTCGTCACGGTGAAGAAGAAGGTCACGAAGACCGCGTTCCAGAAGCCCGACCCGAGGTTGCCGGGCGGGCAGGAGATCGTGCTGCCGTTGGGCCCCATGCACTGCTGGAACAGCCAGTGGGCGTAGTTCTGGAAGCCCGCGAATCCGCCCTGCACGAACAGGCCGGTCGCCGGATCGAGACCGGCGTCCTTCTGAAAGGACATCACGATCGCCGAGACGACCGGGTAGCCGATGACCACGGCCAGAAGGATCAGGGTCGGGAGGATGAGGTAGAGGGCCCAGCGGCTCTGCTGGGCACGCTGGCGTTTGGCGCCCGCACGGAGCGGGGGTCGGCCGTTCGTGCCTGTCGTGGTGGATGAGGGGGCGACGACGTTCGACGTTGACATGTGTGCCTCCGGAAGCTCTGTCGGAAGGTGAGGGGCCGGGGGGGGGGGGGGGTTCCGCTACGCCGCCCCCAGTGGTCGGGATCAAATCCACCCGAGCTGGAGTTGATGATCTC
>NZ_JBNDHX010000061.1:0-22270 GCF_056755275.1 Leifsonia sp. HAY1-4F | reverse complement strand
AGACGACCTCCGCCATGGAGGCCTGGAAGAAGAACGTGAGGAAGGTACCGGACAGCAGGATGACGATGAAGCTGTACAGCGCGATCTCGCCGAGGAGGAAGGACCAGTGGTCGGGGAAGATCTTCCGGCCGAACTCCTTGACTGCCCCGGAGATGCTGGTGCGGTCTTCGAGATAGTTCGCGGCCGCTGCCGTGAACCCTCCCGAGGAGGCCGTCTTCGTTGCCGCGGGTGCGGCGGTGGTGGTACTCAATGGCGCTCCCAGAAGCTCGGGCCGACGGGCTCGTGGAAGTCGCTGCGGGCGACCAGGTAGCCATCGGCGTCGACGGTGATCGGCAGCTGCGGCAGTGGCCGCTTCGCCGGTCCGAAGATGACCTGCGCTTCGTGCGTGATGTCGAACTGCGACTGGTGGCACGGGCAGAGCAGGTGGTGGGTCTGCTGCTCGTAGAGCGCCACCGGGCACCCGACGTGCGTGCAGATCTTGGAATAGGCGACGATGCCGTCGTAGTTCCAGGTCTCGCGGCCCTTGGAGACGTGCAGGTCCTCGGGCTTGAGGCGCATGAGCAGCACGGCGGCCTTGGCCTTCTGCTCGAGCATGTCGTCCGCCTCGAGGAGGCCCTCCGGGATGACATGGAATGCGCTGCCGAGCGTCACATCCGACGCCTTGATCGGCGTGCCGCTGGGGTCGCGGGTCAGGCGGACGCCCTTGGCCCACATGGTCTGGGAGAGCGCCTCCACCGGGTCGCCGTTCTGGGGCGCGAGACCGCGGAACAGGACGACTGCCGGGAGGGGGAACGCGATGAGCGCCCCGATGAGGCTGTTGCGCACCAGGGTGCGGCGGTTGAAGCCGGACTCCTCGTCGGCCTGACGGAAGATCTCCGCGGCGCGCAGCGTCGTGGCCTCGCTCCCGCGAACCGGGTGGCGGAGGTCGACGCCTTCCTTCTCGTGCATGAGCGCCTTGCCCCAGTGGACAGCGCCGATGCCGATGGCGAGGAGGGCGAGCGCGCCGCCGAGGCCGATGAACAAGGTGTTCAGGCGGACCGACCCGGGGTCGCTGTCGACGATCGGGAACGCCAGGTAGGCGGCGACCGCCCACACGGAACCCGCGATCGACAGGTAGAAGAGCGTGTAGACCGTGCGCTCGGCGCGCCGCTCCTTCCGCGGGTCGAGGTCGGTGACGCGCGGCCGGTGCGGCGGGAACCCGGGGTTCTCGACAGCGTCGCGGATGATCACCGCCGTCCCGGGGTCGCCGGTCCGGTGCTCCTCAGCAGACGAACTGGCGGGCGTCAGCTCGTGACCGCCGTTCTCGTCCTGTGCCATTGCTCTCCTTCTTACGCTGTGTCGTGCCTGGTGCCGGCTGATTGCCCGAAGGGCTAATTGGATTTCGCCGTGATCCACACGGTGAGGGCGACGATCGCGCCCAGACCGAAGATCCAGAGGAACAGGCCCTCGGCCACCGGGCCGAGCGAACCGAGTTCGAAGCCGCCCGGGGACGGGTTGTTCTGGATGTACTTCAGGTACGTGATGATGTCGGCCTTGCCCTGGGGCGAGATGTTCAGATCGTTGAACACCGGCATGTTCTGCGGGCCGGTGATCATGGCCTCGTAGATGTGCTGGGCGCTGACACCGGTCAGCGGCGGGGCGTACTTGCCCTCGGTCAGCGCGCCGCCGGCGCCGGCGACGTTGTGGCACATCGCGCAGTTGATGCGGAACAACTCGGCTCCGCGGGCGGCGTCACCCTTGCCGTCGAGGTACTTCTGCTCCGGGATGGAGGGACCGGGCGCCAGAGAGGCGACGTAGGCCGCCAGCGCCTTGACCTGGTCGTCGGTGAACTGGACCGGCTTCTCCTGCGCCTGCGGGCCCTGCATCTGCATGGGCATGCGGCCGGTGCCGACCTGGAAGTCGACGGCGGCCGCGCCGACGCCGATCAGGCTGGGCGCGACGGACGTGCCCTGGGCCTGGAGGCCGTGGCAGGTGGCGCAGTTCGACTCGAAGAGCTTCTTGCCTTCGTCGACCGAGCTCTGGCTCGTGGCGGCGGCCGGCTCGTCGGCGGATGCCGTGGTGGTCGTGAACGCGGCGTACGCGCCGCCGGTCAGGCCGAGGCCGATGGCGAGGAGCGCGACGGTGGCCAGCGGGTGACGACGACCGGCCTTCCGTGCTGTCTTGCTCGAGCGGACCGGCGCTGCCGTGCTGCGGTTTTTCGGACGCATGGGGTGAAGAACGCTCCTGTTCACTATCGGATGAGGTAGATGACCGCGAACAGGGCGATCCACACCACGTCGACGAAGTGCCAGTAATAGGAGACGACGATCGCGCTGGTCGCCTCCTTGTGGCCGAAGATCTTGACCGCGAACACGCGGCCGATGACGAGGAGGAAGGCGAAGAGGCCGCCCGTGACGTGCAGGGCGTGGAAGCCGGTCGTCAGGTAGAAGGCCGAGCCGTATGCGTTGCCGCTGAGGGCGATGCCCTCGGAGACGAGCGTCGCGTACTCGAGCACCTGGCCCGACACGAAGACCGCGCCCATGAGGTAGGTCAGCGTGAACCACTCGACCATGCCCCAGCGCCAGAACTGCAGCCGGCTGCCCACCCGCCGCGGCTGCATGCGCTCGGCAGCGAAGACGCCGAACTGGCACGTGACCGAGCTGAGGACCAGGACGATCGTGTTCGTCAGCGCGTACGGGACGTTGAGGTGCTGCGTCTCGGCGGCCCACAGCTGCGGCGATGTCGACTTCAGGGTGAAGTAGATCGCGAACAGGCCCGCGAAGAACATCACCTCCGAGCCGAGCCACACGATCGTGCCGACAGCCACGACATTGGGCCGGTTGATCGCCGGCGCACTGACTGAGGGGGCCAGTCCTGATGAATTGAGGGAGGTGCTCGTCACGTAACCCATTATGGCTGAAAAGAACCCATGGTTTTCCCACCCAAGGGGCTTGAATCCGTCCGATTTCCGGTTAAGACCGGCTCAGTGGCCGCCGGATCGGCGGCTCTCGCCGTGGCGTGTCGCCCGCCGATAGGATCGCTTCATGTCCCACACGCAGTCCTGGTCGTCCGTGCTGACCGCTCTCCTGGCCGGAGAGCACCTGAGCGTGGCGGACGCGGCGTGGGCCATGGACCAGGTGATGACCGGCGAGTCGACGGATGCGCAGCTGGCCGCCTTCCTCATCGCTCTGCGCGCCAAGGGCGAGACCGTGGACGAGATCGTCGGCTTCCGCGACGCGATCCTCGAGCACGCCGTCCCGCTGCCCGTCGATCCGATGGCGCTGGACATCGTCGGGACCGGCGGCGACCGGTTCGGGACCGTGAACGTGTCGACCACGGCCTCCATCGTCGCTGCGGCGGCCGGAGTCCCCGTCATCAAGCACGGGAACAAGGCAGCGAGCTCGTCGTCCGGCTCGTCGGACGTGCTGGCGGCGCTCGGCATCGACCTCACGCTCTCCGCCGAGCGCGTGGCGCAGGTGCTGGAAAAGGTGGGGATCACCTTCGCCTACGCCAGCGCCTTCCACCCGGGATTCGGCAATGCCGGGCCGGTGCGGGCGCAACTCGGCGTGCCGACCGTCTTCAACTACCTCGGGCCGCTGTGCAACCCGGCGAGGCCCGAGGCGTCGGCGGTCGGCGTGGCGGCGCTCGACCGCATCCCGCTCATCGTCGGCGTGTTCCAGACCCGCGGCGCGACAGCGCTGGTCTTCCGCGGCGACGACGGGCTCGACGAGCTGTCGACCACCGGTCACAGCCACGTCTGGGAGGTCTCCCGGGGCCTCGTCACCGAGCACGACATCGACCCGCGCGAGCTGGGCATCCCGCGCGCCCGGATCGAGGACCTGCTCGGGAAGGACGCCGCGTACAACGCGGCGGTCGTGCGTGCCGTGCTGGCGGGGCAAGAAGGTCCCGTCCGCGACATCGTCCTGCTCAACGCGGCGGCCGGGCTCGTTTCCTTCGAGCTCGCGTCCGACCCGTCGAGGGTCCAGGAGTCCATCCTGGACCGGTTCCGTTCGCAAATGGCGGTCGCGGCCCACGCGATCGACTCCGGGGCTGCGGCCGCGAAGCTCGACGACTGGGTGGCTGCGACGCACTGACGCGGTGGAGGCATCCACCGGAATGGAAGGAGAGGTTTCGATGAAGAAACTCATCAACGACGTTCCCGACGTCGTCACCGAGTCCCTTGCCGGCTTCGGCCGGGCCCACGCCGACATCGTCCGGGTGTCCCAGGATCCGAAGTTCGTGGCGCGAGCCGACGGCCCCGTGCGGGGGAAGGTGGGCCTCGTCAGCGGTGGTGGCAGCGGCCACGAGCCGCTTCACGCGGGCTTCGTCGGCAAGGGGATGCTGGATGCGGCCGTTCCGGGCGAGGTGTTCACCTCGCCGACGCCGATCCCGATCGTCGAGGCCACCAAGGCCGCGGACGGCGGAGCCGGCGTCCTCCACATCGTCAAGAACTACACGGGCGACGTGCTCAACTTCGAGACGGCGGCAGACCTGGTCGGCGCCGAAGGCATCACGGTGCGCTCGGTGATCACCAACGATGACGTCGCGGTGCAGGACTCCCTCTACACCGCCGGCCGCCGAGGTGTCGCCGGGACCGTGCTGGTCGAGAAGATCGCCGGCGCCTCGGCCGACCGGGGCGACGACCTCGACACGGTGACCGCCATCGGGGAGCGGGTCAACGCGAACGTCCGCTCGATCGGGCTCGCGCTGACCGACGGCACCGTCCCGCACGCCGGACAGCCCGGCTTCGTGCTGCCGGAGGACGAGATCGAGTTCGGTGTGGGCATCCACGGCGAGCCCGGTCGCGAGCGGATCAAGCTCGAGCCGGCCGACCGCCTGGTGGACCGGATGATGGATGCGATCCTCGGCGACCTGTCGTTCGACGGTTCGCCGGTCCTGCTGTTCGTGAACGGGATGGGCGGCACGCCGCTGTCGGAGCTCTACATCCTGTTCCGCCGGGCGGCAGAGATCCTGGATGAGCGCGGCATCACCCTGAGCCGCTCGCTCGTGGGCAGCTATGTCACGTCGCTGGAGATGCAGGGCGCATCCATCTCTCTGCTCAAGCTGGACGACGAGTTCACGGCGCTCTGGGATGCACCGGTCCACACCGCCGCCCTGCGCTGGGGCGTCTGAGCCGCGGCGGTACGCGCTGACGGACGTGACACCGAGACCGAGAACGAGGAGGAGGCGTCGATGACGCTGGACACGAACTGGATCCGGACGTGGATCGCCGCGGCCGCCGCATCCATCGGCGAGCACAAGCAGGAGCTGAACACGCTCGACCGGGAGATCGGCGATGGCGACCACGGCGAGAACATGGACCGCGGGATGCGCGCGTCCGTGGACGCGCTCGGCAAGCTGGCGGACGACGCGACGCCGAAGGATGCGCTGCGCTCGGTGGCCATGACCCTGATCTCGACGGTCGGAGGCGCGTCCGGCCCGCTGTACGGGACGGCGTTCCTGAAGGCGGCGGACCCGGTCGGCGATTCCCGCGCGATCGACGAGAAGGAGCTCGTGGCGGCGCTCGCTGCGGCGCGTGACGGCATCGTGTCCCGGGGCAAGGCGGAGCCGGGCGACAAGACCATGATCGACGCCTGGACGCCCGCGGTCGATGCTGCCTCCGCCGCGCAGGAGTCCGGGGCGTCGGCCTCGGGCATCCTGACGGCGGCAGCGGAGGCGGCAGAGAAGGGCGCCGAGGCGACCGAGCCGCTCGTCGCCCGCAAGGGCCGAGCGAGCTACCTCGGCGAACGGTCGGCAGGGCACCGCGACCCGGGCGCGCAGTCCACAGCGCTGCTGCTGCGCGCGGCGGCGGAAGCGGCCGGGGCGTCCGGAGCGGCCGGAGCGTCCGAATCGGCTGGAGCGGCCGGATGACCGGCACCGTCGGCATCGTCTTCGTCTCGCACAGTTCGCAGATCGCGGCCGGGATGGTGGAGCTCGCGCGTCAGATGGCGGGATCCGTCCGGCTGGTGGCCGCGGGCGGCACGGACGACGACGGGATCGGGACCAGCTTCGCGAAGGTGATGTCCGGTGTGTCCGAGGCGGACGGCGGCGAGGGGGTCGTGGTCGTCAGCGACCTCGGCTCGGCGCTGCTGACCGCCGAGACGGTGCTCGACATGCTGGATGAGGAGCAGCGCTCGCGCGTCCGCGTCGTCGATGTGCCGTTCGTCGAGGGCGGTGTCGCTGCTGCCGTCGCTGCGGAGTCGGGCGGGTCTCTGGATGCGGTCGTCGCAGCCGCCGAGGGAGCGGTGGATGCGTGGGCCGCGAAGGCTCCGGCAGAGGTGGCCGAGGCGTCCTCCGACGCCGGCGGTCCCTACGAGCGCGAGGTCCTGGTCCGCAATCCGGAGGGACTGCACGCCCGCCCCGCGGCCGAGTTCGTCAAGCTGGCCAACACGTTCCCGTCGAAGGTGACCGTCAACGGCAAGGACGCGAAGAGCCTCCTCGGCATCATGTCCCTGGGGCTGACCGCCGGTTCGACCGCACGGATCGCGTCCGTCGATCCCGGCGGGCGCCCCGCCGTCGATGCGCTGGCCGATCTCGTGGACACCGGCTTCGGCGAGGTCTGACCGACCCGTCCGCCCGGACTCAGGAGCTTGCGGACCCGGAGGCGGGGATCGCGGGGAGCGGGAGGAACATCTCGCGCTCGAGGGCGGTGCGGTCGAGCGGGTAGGGCTGCGTGCGCCCGGTGAAGGCGAAGCCACGGCGCAGGTAGGCGCGGATCGCCGGCGCGTTGTCCTCGTGCACGTCCAGCAGCAGGCGCTCGCCGCGACCCTGCGCCCAGGCGATCACGGCGTCGAGGAGCGCGTCCGTCATCCCGTGCTCGCGGCCCCGCCAGGCAGGCGTCACGTAGACGCCGACGAGGTAGGGGTCGTGGGCGTTCGCGGACTGGTATCCGCCCATGCTGCCGAGCCAGCGTCCGTCCTCGGCCACAGCGGCGAACAGACGGTTCGTCGCCACCGAATTGGAGGCGCGCCTGCGCCAGTGCTCGTCGGGATGCGCGCGGGCTTGCTCGATCGTCTCCAGGAACGCGATGGGCGCGTCCTGGAGCATCTCGAAGCGCAGGGCCTGGTACGCCGGCCAGTCCTCCTCGACGCTGGCGCGGACGACCCACCGCGTCATCCGGTCAGTCCCGATCGGCGAGCAGGGTCTCGGCCTCGGCGAGCAGGATCGCCGTGCAGAGGCCGTCGAGCGCGGTCGTCAGCTCGCTGAGGGGCGGGAACGTCGGCGCGATGCGGATGTTCGCGTCGCGCGGGTCGTCGCCGTACGGGAACGTCGCCCCGGCCGGAGTGACCGCGATCCCGGCCTCTTTCGCCAGCTGGACCGCACGCTTCGCCGCGCCGTCGACGATGTCGAGGCTGACGAAGTAGCCGCCCCGCGGCGCCGTCCACGACCCGCCGCCCCACGGCGCCAGACGTTCGCGGAACGCCGCGTCGACCGCGGCGAACTTCGGAGCCAGGATGGCGCGGTGCTTCTCCATGTGGGCGGCGAGGCCCTCCGCATCCCGCAGCAGCTCGACGTGGCGGAGCTGGTTCAGCTTGTCCGGGCCGATGCTCTGTGCAGAGAGGTTGTGCAGCATCCACTGGATGTTCGTGGGGGAGGCGCCGAAGAACGCCACGCCGGCGCCCGGGTAGGTCACCTTCGAGGTGGAGGCGAAGACCAGCGGGCGGTCCGGGTTGCCGGCCTCGGCGGCCAGTGCCAGGACGTCGATCGGCTCCGGACGTTCGTCGGTGAGGTGATGGACGGCGTACGCGTTGTCCCAGATGAGGCGGAAGTCCGGTGCAGCGGGCAGCGAGACGAGCGCCCGGACGACCTCCTCGGTGTACTCGGCGCCGCTCGGGTTGGAGTACACGGGGACGCAGAACATCCCACGGATGCTGTCGTCGGATGCCAGCAGCGAGGCGACGGCCTCGATGTCGGGTCCGTTGTCGTCGCTGGGCACCGGGATCAGCCGGATGCCGAGGCGTTCGGCGATGGTGAAGTGCCGGTCGTAGCCCGGAACCGGCGCCAGGAAGCTGATCGGACGGCCCGCCCAGGGAAGATCGGCGCCGGGGACGCCGTGCAGCAGCGCGAACGCGATCGTGTCGTGCATCAGCGTCAGGCTCGAGTTGCCGAGCGCGAGCAACTGCTCCACCGGGATGCGCAGCGCGTCCGAGAAGATCGCTCGCAGCTCCGGAAGCCCACTCGCACCGCCGTAGTTGCGCAGGTCTGTGCCCGCGGCATCCCGGAAGCGGCCGTCGGGCAGGTGCAGCAGATCGTTCGACAGGTCCAGCTGCTCGGCCGACGGCTTGCCACGCGTCAGGTCGAGCTTCAGACCGGCGGCCTTCAGCTCGTCGTAGGCGCGGGCGAAGGCGGCGTGCGCCTCACGCAAGGAGTCGGTGTCGAGGTCGGCAAGCGGAGAGGGCGAGAGCGTTGCTGAGGTCACGTGAACGATCGTACCGGCGTGCTGGAGCCTGCGCCCAGCGGACATGTGCGAACATCCCGAGTGTGACCGAAGAACTGCAGAAGGGACGCGGACGTTCCCGCGTCAGGATGGGCGTCGCGCTGGGGGCGGGGGTGGTCGTCACCGTGGTGGACGGCCTCGTGGACGACTGGCACTATTCGGTCATCGCCGGCTGGGCCGCGGCGTGCCTGGTCTACGTCGTCTGGGCGTGGGCGTCCGTGTGGCGGATGGATGCGGCAGGGACCGAGAGCCATGCGACGCTCGAGGACCCGGGCCGCCGCGTCTCCGACATCGTGCTGCTGCTGGCGTCGAGCGCGAGCGTCGCGGCGATCGTCTACATCCTGGTGGACGCCCGGCACCTCCACGGCGGCGCGCAGCTGGGCGTCGCTCTGCTGTCTGTGGTCAGCATCGCGCTCTCCTGGACGCTCGTGCACACTCTCTACGCGCTCCGCTACGCCCGCATGTACTACCGGAAGGGCGGCGGCATCGACTTCAACCAGAAGGAGCCGCCGCGGTACAGCGACTTCGCCTACCTCTCCTTCACGCTCGGAATGACGTTCCAGGTCTCCGACACGAACATCACGAGCTCGTACATCCGCCGGACGATCCTCCGGCACACGCTGCTGTCCTACTTGTTCGGCACCGTCATCGTCGCGGCCACGGTGAACCTGGTGGCCGGGCTGACCTCCTAGGGCTGCGGCGGGGCAGTGCGGTGGACAGCGACCGGGCCCGTCAGCGGGTGTAGGTGACGAAGCGGTAGCGCATCCCGTTCGATCCGGTCAGCCACTCGCCCGCATCCGCCGTCCACTCGGGCCCGACCTCGGGTGCGCGCGTGTCGCCCGCGACGTCCAGGTCGAGCTCGGTCACCTCGAGGCGGTCGGCCACGCCCAGGGTCTGGCGGTAGAGCTCCGCGCCGCCCATGACCCACACCGTGGAGGCGTCTCCCGCGGCACCGAGCGCCGCGTCGATGGAGTGCGTCACGCGCGCGCCCGGGGAAGCCCATCCCTCCTGGCGGGTGACGACGATGTTGTCGCGGCCGGGGAGCGGCCGGTACCGCTCGGGGAGCGATTCCCAGGTGCGCCGGCCCATGATCACGGGGTCGGTGCCGGTGAGGGCGCGGAAGTGACGGAGGTCCTCCGTCAGGTGCCACGGCATGACGCCGTCCACGCCGATGACCCGGTCGTGGGCCTGCGCCCAGATCAGCGCGACGGTCATACGGCGACGGCGGCGCGGATGGCGGGGTGGTGCTGGTAGTCCTCGACGGCGAAGTCCTCGAAGCGGTAGTCGAAGATGCTGTCGGGCTTCCGGGTGAAGCGGAGCCGCGGCGCCGGATAGGGGTCGCGCGTCAGCTGCTCGTTCACCTGCTCCACGTGGTTGTCATAGATATGCACGTCCCCGCCGGTCCAGACGAACTCGCCCGACTCCAGCCCCCCCTGCTGGGCGACCATCATGGTCAGCAGGGCGTAGCTGGCGATGTTGAACGGCACGCCGAGGAACATGTCCGCGCTGCGCTGGTAGAGCTGGCAGGAGAGCCGGCCGTCGGCGACGTAGAACTGGAAGAACGCGTGGCAGGGCGCGAGCGCCATGTCGGGGATCTCGGCGACGTTCCAGGCGGAGACGATGATCCGGCGCGAGTCGGGGTCGCTGCGGAGGGTGTCGACGACCTGCTGGATCTGGTCGATGTGCCGGCCGTCGGGTGCCGGCCAGGAGCGCCACTGCACGCCGTAGACCGGGCCGAGCTCGCCATCCTCGTCGGCCCACTCGTCCCAGATGGTGACGCCGTTCTCGCGCAGCCAGCCCACGTTGCTCTCGCCGCGCAGGAACCAGAGCAGCTCGTAGGCGATCGACTTGAAATGGACGCGCTTGGTCGTGATGAGCGGGAAGCCGTCGGCCAGGTCGAAGCGGAGCTGCCGGCCGAAGACGCTGCGCGTCCCGGTGCCGGTCCGGTCGGATTTGTGGGTGCCGTTCGCGAGGACGTCGCGCAGGAGGTCCTCGTACGGGGTTGCGATTCCGCTCACAGTCCGATGCTACTTGGCACATCGGCTCGCCAGGCGGATCCCTCTGCTGCCGGGTCACGGCGCGTCGTAGTCTGGGCGTCATGGACCCCGAGGCGCGCGGCGAGCGGCACAGCGACGACGAGCTGGCGAGCGCGCTCGAGGAGGAGGTGGCGCGGATCACCTCGGCCATCCCGATCATCGTGCAGCGGGATGCGGTGGGGCGTCACTCGGCGGCTTCTGCGGGTTCTGCCGGTTCTGCCGGTTCTGCCGGTTCTGCGCGGGAGCGGGTCAGCTTCGACGAGCTGCCGGCTCGGCCCGGACCGAGCGGGCCGGAGCCGACTTTCAGCCCGTGGGTCGCGACTGCGGCCATCCCGGTGCAGAAGGCGGAATCCGGGGACGCGCCGGCTCCTGCAGCTGCGCCGGCTCCTGCGGCTGCGCCGGCCGCTGAGCGTGCGCCCGCTCCAGAGCCCACTGCGCGGGAGGACACCCCAGGCGATGCCGTCCGACCGCCGACCTTTCAGCCGGTGAATCGGGCCGAGCCTCTGGGGTTCGTCCCGGAGGATGTCGCACCGCGTGATTCGCAGCCGATCCCCGTCCTGGCTGTTCCCGGTCCCCAGACGCGGCCGGAGACGCAGACGCAGCCGGAGACGAACCCGGATCCGAACCCGCCGACGCCGGTACTGAGCACAGCATCCAGCAACACCGGCTCCGCCCCGCTGCCGACGCCGCGCACCGGGGTCGCTCCGACTCTGGCGACGGGACACCGCGCCGCCCTGCGCCTGTTCGTCCCCGAGGCGGCCGACCTCGAACCGACTCCGCTCGAGCAACGGGTGGGGCGCGCGTCCCGGATGTTCTGGCTCTGGTTCGCCGGAACCTCCTCCCTCATCAGTGTGGGCGTGGGTGCGACGCTGTTCGTTCTCGGGCTCAGCCTGCGTCAGCTCCTCGTCGCGACGCTCGTGGGAGTGGCCCTGTCGTTCCTGCCGCTGGGGCTGGCGACGCTCGCCGGCAAGTGGAGCGGGCAGCCGACCCTCGTCGTGTCGCGCGCCACCTTCGGGATGCTGGGCAACCTCGTGCCGACGGTGATCGCCCTCGTCGTCAAGCTGTTCTGGGGTGCTGTGCTGTTGTGGCTTGCCGGCTCAGCGGCCGGCTCGCTCACGACCGCCGAGAACTGGCCGGGGAGTCCCGTCGCGGCGACCTCTGGGGCGCTCGCCGTCACCATCCTGGTCGCCGTCGCTGTCGCCTACTTCGGGTATGCGCTCCTGACGCGCGTCCAGCTGATCCTGACGATCGTCTCCGCCGTCCTGATCGCGCTGATGGTCACGGCGACCTGGCGGCTCGTCGACGTGGGGCGGGCGCTGGCCGTTCCGGACGCGCTCTGGACGCACGTGGCCACCGGAGCGGTGCTGGTCTTCAGCTATGTGGGGCTGGCCTGGGCGATGAGCAGCGCGGAGGTCGCACGCTATCAGCGGCCGCGATCGTCCGGGGCAGCGGCGATGCTGTGGGCGACCTTCGGCGCGGGCGTCCCGCCGTTCGTGCTCGTCTCCTACGGCGGTCTGCTCGCGGCGTCCCATCCTGAGCTCGCGGGCGAGCTGGCCCGCGATCCGGTGGCGGGCCTGGTGGGGCTGGGGCTCCCGGCCTGGTACCCGATTCCGCTGCTGCTGGCCGTCGGGCTGTCCCTGATCTCCGCTCTCGTCCTGACCGTGTACTCGGCCGGCTTCACGGTGGATGCACTGGGCGTGCGGCTCGGACGACGGTGGAGCACCCTCCTCGCGGGCGGGGCGATCGCGCTCGCCGGAGGTGTCCTCGCCGCTACGGTGACCGACCTGGACTCGGTCATCCGCGGGGTCCCGACGGCGCTCTCGGTGCCCGTGGCGGCGTGGGTCGGAGTGTTCTCGGGGGAGATGATGCTGCGAACCAGGCGGTTCCACCAGCCATCGCTCGTGACGCGCGGCGGCATCTACCCGGACTGGCGCTGGACCAACCTCGGCCTGCTGGTCGGCGCAACGGTGATCGGTCTGGGGACGGTCAGCTCGCCCCTGCCGTGGCTGGCGTGGGAGGGCTACCTGTTCCGGCTGGTGGGGATCGATCCGCACGTGGGGATCGGCGCGAGCAACATCGGCGTGGTGATCGCGCTGGTGATCGGGTTCTTCGGTGTGCTGGTGAGCGCGGTCTCCGCCGTGCGCGAGCAGGAGCTCGCGGTCGCCTGACCTGCAGGGTCGGGGCGGGAGTGCATCCCGTAGGCTGAACGACGTGCCGAACACCCTCTCCTCCGTCCGCGACTCCGTCGAGCAGCTCTGGCCGCTCGCCGGTGCCGAGAGCTGGGACGCACCCGGTCTCGTCACGGGCGATCCGGGCGCGGCGGTCGAGCGCATCCTGCTCGCCGTCGACGCGGTCGGGGCGACGGTCGACGAGGCGGTCGAACTGTCCGCCGACCTGCTGATCGCGCACCATCCGCTCCTCCTGCGCGGCGTCACGAGCATCGCGGAGGACCGCTACAAGGGTGCGCTGCTCGCCCGGCTGATCCGCGGCGGCGTCGCGCTGTACGCCGCGCACACCACGGCCGATGTGGTGGCCGACGGCACGAGCGACGTGCTCGCCGCGCGCCTGGGACTGCACGACACGCGTCCCATCGCGCCCTCGCCGGACGGCGTCACGGGCATCGGACGGGTCGGCGACCTGCCCCAGCCCACGACCCTCGGGCAACTGGCGCGTGCGCTCGCCGAGATCCTCCCGCCGACCGCCGGCGGTGTCCGCGCGGCCGGCGACTACCAGCAGCCGGTCACCCGCGTCGCCGTGTGCGGAGGAGCGGGGGACTCCCTGCTCGCCACCGAGGCCGTGCGCGAAGCCGACGTCTACATCACCGCGGACCTCCGGCACCATCCCGCCTCCGAAGCGCGCGAGCAGGCTGCAGTCGGCGGCGGTCCCGCTCTCCTCGATGTGTCCCATTGGGCGAGTGAATGGCTCTGGCTCGACACCGCTGCCGCGCAGCTGCGTACGGCCCTGCCCGGCGTGGAGGTCGTCGTCAGCGAGCTGCGGACGGACCCCTGGGATTTCGCCATCCTGCAATGACCACCATTACGTAAGGAAGCACCGCACCGTGAAAGCCAGCCACGCCGACCAGACCGAGCTCCTGCGCCTCCAGGCCGCTGACACGCGGCTGGCGCAGCTCGCGCACGCCGCGAAGAACCTGCCGCAGGCCGTCGAGCTCGCGAAGCTCCAGCCCGAGGTGGATGCGCTGCGCGCCCGCTGGATCTCCGCCACCGGTGAGCTGGAGGACGCGCGCGCCGAGCTCAAGCGCATCGAGTCGGACGTCGAGATCGTCGAGGCGCGAGCCAAGCGCGACTCCGACCGGGTGCAGCAGAGCGCCTCCATGAAAGACGTGCAGGCGCTCGAGCAGGAGCTCGCTTCGCTGACCAAGCGCAAGAACGACCTCGAGGAGATCGAGCTCACGGTCATGGAGCGGGTCGAGGGCCTGGAGCAGGCGCTCGCCGCAGTGGAGGCCGAGCGGGCCGAGCTGAGCGCCCGCGTCGAGGTTCTGGAGGCGCAGCGCGACGAGGAGGCGGCGAAGCTGGAGGCGCAGCGGAAGGCGCTCGTCGCCGACCGCTCCACCATCGCGGGCGCTCTGCCGTCCGACCTGATCGAACTGTACGAACGCCAGCGCGCCCGTTACGGGATCGGTGCGGCCGCCCTCATCCGCGGCGTGTCGATGGGCTCGAACGTCTCGCTGACCGAGTCGGATCTCGCGGACATCCGTCGCGCGGCGGCCGACGAGGTCGTGCTCTGCCCGGACAGCGGGGCCATCCTGGTCCGTGGAGAAGACTCCGGCCTCTGATCCGTGCGCGAGGGCGTCGCAGCCGCCTGCGCTATCGTTGAGGCCGGAATGGGTCGGCAAGACGGTCGCGTCGGTCCGCGAGAGCGGGCCGCCGAGGAACGTCCGGGCTCCGCAGAGCAGGGCGGTGGGTAACACCCACCCGGGGCAACCCGCGAGAAAGTGCAACAGAAAGCAGACCGCCGCAGGCCTCGGCCTGAGGTAAGGGTGAAACGGTGGTGTAAGAGACCACCAGCGGCCGGGGTGACCCGGCCGGCTGGGTAAACCTCGCCCGGAGCAAGGTCGGACAGGGGACCATGAGGCTGCTCGTCTCGTCCCCGGGTAGACCGCTGGAGGGCGGCGGCAACGTCGTCCCGAGATAGATGGCCGTCCGCGGTGCAGCGCACCGTGACAGAACCCGGCGTATCAGCCGGCCCATTCCCTTTCCCACACCTTCCCACCGTGGAAGTCGAAGGAGATTCGAACGAACCGCGTTCGAATCTCCTTCAGTACTGCCATTCGAAGGAGATTCGGCACCCGATCTCCTTCGAAACGCAGCGCGGTGCGGCGCCGCGCGGACTAGCGCGCGGGCGCGACCGCCGGCGTGTCGTCGGGCGTGCCGACCTCCGCGGTCCGCCCGCGCTCGCCGCGCTCACGACGCTCGTCGCGCACGGCCAGGGCCGCCGCGCCCAGGATGCCCGCGTTGTTGCGGTGCACGGCCGGGACGATCGGCGTCTTCAGGTCGAGCAGCGGCAGGAAGTCCTCGTAGTGCTTGGAGACGCCGCCGCCCACGATGAAGAGGTCCGGGGTGAAGAGGAACTCGACCGTCGTGTAGTACTTCTGCAGGCGCTTCGCCCACTTCTCCCAGCTGAGGTCGTCGCGCTCCTTCGCCGAGTAGGCCGCCCGCGACTCCGCGTCGTGCCCGTCGACCTCCAGGTGGCCGAGCTCGGCGTTCGGGATGAGGATGCCGTCGTAGATGAGTGCGGAGCCGATGCCCGTGCCCAGCGTCGTCATGATGACCAGGCCGTCCTTGCCCTTGGCCGCGCCGAACCGCGTCTCGGCGTAGCCCGCCGCATCCGCATCGTTGACGAAGTGGATGTCGCGGCCGAGCGACTTCTCGAAGAGGTCCTCGGCGCGCAGGTCGATCCAGTCCTTCGAGACGTTCGCGGCCGAGAGCGTGACGCCGTGGCTGACGATGGCGGGGAAGCAGATGCCGACGGGGGCATCCGGCTCCTCCTTCGCGAGCTGGTCGACGATCTGCTTCGTGATCTCGACGATGTCGTCCGGCTTGCCGCCGGCCGGTGTCGGCAGCTTCACCCGGTCGCTGAGGAGCTCGCCGGTCGTCAGATCGACCAGGCCCCCCTTGATTCCCGTTCCGCCGATGTCGATGCCGATCGCGTGCTTCTGCGTCATGCGTCGAATCTACCGCGCCTCCACGGAGGACGGGATCGCCGCACAGCGCTCAGGGAAGCGTGAGGACCTCGGCGCCGCGTTCGGTGACCACGAGAGTGTGCTCGAACTGGGCGGTGAGGCTGCGGTCGCGCGTGACCACGGTCCAGTCGTCCGCCCACATCTCCCACTCGTGCGTACCGAGGGTGAGCATCGGCTCGATGGTGAACACCATCCCGGGCACCATCACGTCGTCGAAGGCGGGCGACGCGTCGTAGTGCGGGATGATCAGGCCCGAGTGGAACGCGGCACCCACACCGTGACCGGTGAAATCACGGACCACGCCGTAGCCGAACCGCTTGGCGTAGGACTCGATCGCCCGTCCGATCACATTCACCTGCCGGCCGGGGGCGACGGCCTTGATGCCGCGGTTCAGCGCCTCCCGCGTCCGCTCGACCAGCTGGCTGACCTCGTCGGAGGCGGTCCCGGCGATGAAGGTCTGGTTGCTGTCGCCGTGGAAACCGTTCTTGTACGCTGTGATGTCGATGTTGACGATGTCGCCGTCCTCCAGCACCGTGTCGTCGGGGATGCCGTGGCAGATCACCTCGTTCACCGAGCTGCAGATCGACTTCGGGTAGCCGCGGTAGCCGAGCGTCGAGGGATAGGCGCCGGCCGCCAGCAGGAACTCGTGCCCGATCGCATCCAGCTCCTCGGTGGTGACGCCCGGGCGGACCGCCTGGCCGACCAGCTCGATGGCCTGCGCAGCGATCCGGCCGGCCTCGCGGATGAGCTCCACCTCGTCCGGGGTGTAGACGTCGCCGCGCGTGTGGGGTGCGGGTCCCGGCCGCCCCACGTACTCGGGGCGGACGATCCGGCTGGGGACCGGACGCATCGGGCTCACTCGGCCGGGGACCAGGTGACCGGCGGAATCCTTGGGCATACCATCAACTCTATGACGAGCGACGAGTACGGCATCAAGCAGGATGCTGAGCACAAGTATTGGTACAACATGAAGACCGGCGAGGTCGAGCAGGGCTTCCTGTCGCCCGCGCCGAACCGTGTCGGCCCGTTCGACACCCGCGAGGAGGCGGAGCACGCGCTCGAGAAGCTGCGCGAGAACTCTGCCAAGTGGGCGGAGGAGGACGCCGCCGACAACCGCTGACGCGCCGGCGGCCGACGCCGGCGTCAGAAGCTGTGCTCCGAGGTCGGGAACGAACCGGCCTGGACGTCCGCCTTGTACGCGCGGGCAGCGTCGGCGAGCACCGTCTTCAGGTCGGCGTACTGCTTCACGAAGCGCGGGACGCGACCGGTCGTGAAGCCGGCCCAGTCCGTCCACACCAGCAGCTGTCCATCCACATCCGGCCCGGCGCCAACGCCGATGGTCGGGATGCGCAGCTCGGCCGTGACGCGCTTGGCCACCTCCGCCGGCACCATCTCGAGCACGACGGCGAAGGCCCCGGCGTCTTCGACCGCGTGCGCGTCGGCGAGCAGCTGGTCCGCCGCATCCCCGCGGCCCTGCACCAGGTGACCGCCGAGCCCGTGCTCGCTCTGGGGCGTGAAGCCGACGTGCGCCATCACCGGGATGCCCGCATCCACGATGCGCCGGATCTGCTCGGCGCTGCGACGCCCGCCCTCGAGCTTGACCGCGTGGGCGCCGGTCTCCTTCATGAACCGCACTGCGGTGTGCAGGGCCTCCAGCGGCCCGGTCTCGTAGGAGCCGAACGGCATGTCGGCGACCACGAACGCGCGCTTCACGGCACGAGCCACCGCGCGGGTGAGCGGGATGAGGTCGTCGACCGTCACGGGAAGGGTGGTGTCGTACCCGAGCACGTTGTTCGCGGCGGAGTCCCCGACGAGCAGGAAGTCGATGCCCGCTTCGTCGAAGATCTGCGCGGTGAGCATGTCGTAGCTCGTCAGCCCGGTGAACGGCGACCGTTCCTCCTTCGCCGCCTGGAAGTGGCGCGTGCGCACCCGCTTCAGCGCTTGCATGGACGAGGTGGCGGGATGGACGGAGGGCACCGGCGACTGCTCAGTCATGCGGCCAGTCTAGGACGGTGATTCGTCACGAATGTCGCGTTCCGCTCGGGTGAAGCGACGATTCGTGACGAAAGTCCGCCTGCCCCAGCCCGCCACGATTCGGCCGGGGCTCTCACCCACTAGTCTGGGATCGGCCGAGGAAAGGGGCAGGATGGACAAGCAGCGCGACTTCGTTCTTCGTACGATCGAGGAGCGTGGCGTCAAGTTCGTGAGGCTCTGGTTCACCGATGTCGTCGGCACGCTGAAGTCCGTCGCCATCGCGCCCGCCGAGGTCGAGGGAGCCTTCAGCGAGGGTCTGGGCTTCGACGGCTCCGCGATCGAGGGCCTGACGCGCGCCTACGAGTCCGACCTGCTCGCGCTGCCCGATGCGACCACGTTCCAGATCCTCCCGTGGCGCGGCGAGATCGATCCGACCGCCCGGATGTTCTGCGACATCACGACGCCGGACGGCCAGCCCTCGGTCTCCGACCCGCGCAACGTGCTCAAGCGCACGCTCGAGAAGGCGGCCGACCGCGGCTTCACCTTCTACACGCATCCCGAGATCGAGTTCTACCTGCTGAAGTCGTCCCAGTTCGGCACGGAAGGCCCGGAGCCTGTGGATTCCGCCGGTTACTTCGACAACGTCCCGGGCGGCACGGCGCACGACTTCCGCCGTCGCTCCGTCCGCATGCTCGAGGACCTCGGCATCTCGGTCGAGTTCAGCCACCACGAGGCGGGCCCCGGACAGAACGAGATCGACCTCCGCTACGCCGACGCACTGACGACGGCGGACAACATCATGACGTTCCGCACGGTCATCAAGGAGGTCGCGATCGAGCAGGGCGTGTACGCGACGTTCATGCCGAAGCCCCTGTCGGGTCACCCGGGTTCGGGGATGCACACCCACATGTCCCTGTTCGAGGGCGACACGAACGCGTTCTTCGAGCCGGGCGCCCAGTACCAGCTCTCGAAGATCGGCCGGCACTTCATCGCCGGTCTCCTGCGCCACGCACCCGAGATCACCGCGGTCACGAACCAGTTCGTGAACTCGTACAAGCGCCTCTGGGGCGGGGACGAAGCCCCGAGCTTCGTCTGCTGGGGTCACAACAACCGCTCCGCGCTGGTCCGCGTCCCGCTGTACAAGCCGAGCAAGGGCCAGAGCTCGCGCGTCGAGTACCGTGCGATCGACTCGGCGGCGAACCCGTACCTGGCGTTCTCGCTGCTCCTCGCCGCCGGGCTCAAGGGGATCGAGAACCAGTACGAGCTCCCGCCGGAGGCCGAGGACAACGTCTGGGGCATGTCCGACGCCGAGCGCCGCGCCCTGGGGTACAACCAGCTCCCCGCGAGCCTCGACCACGCCATCTCCCTGATGGAGGAGTCGGAGCTCGTCGCCGAGACGCTGGGCGAGCAGGTCTTCAACTACGTCCTGCTCAACAAGCGCAAGGAGTGGGCGGAGTACCGGGCGCAGGTCACCCCCTACGAGTTGCTGACCAACCTCGAGATCCTCTGACCGTTCGTCGTGACGCGACAGCAGCTCTCCCTCACGTCCCTGGCGCGCGCCGGGTTCGTGGGGCTGAGCTCTGTTCGCGACGAGCTGGATGAGCTCGCCGACCGGACGGGGCTGGACGCCGAGGCGCTCATCGCCGCCCTCTCCGTCGCGGCGGATCCCGACGCAGCGCTGTCGTGGGCGCTCCGCCTGCTGCGACAGGCGCCCGCGCAGGCGACCGCCGCCTTCGGGTCCGAGGAGAACGCCCGGCGCCTGTTCCGGGTGATCGGCGCCTCCGAGGGCGTGGCCGAGTTCTTCCTCCGCCAGCCCGCCCAGCTGGATGCGCTCGCCGCCCCCGTGAGCGGCCTTCCCACTCTCGACGTGCTGCGCGCCGACCTGATGGATTCGGTGTCCGCCGTCGACGGGGTCGCCCGCGACGACGACGAGGCGGCCTGGGCCGCTCTGCGCATCCGCTACCGCCGCCGGCTGGTGCAGCTGGCGAGCTTCGACCTGGAGCAGCCGGACCCCGTCGACGGATTCGACGCGGTCGCGGTGACCCTCTCCGACCTCGCGGCGGCCGCGCTGGAGGCCTCCCTCGCCGTCGCCCGGCGGATGACGATCGGTACCGGCCCCGGCCGCTTCCCCGAGGCGCAGGTCCGTGCCACACCGCTGGCGATCATCGGGATGGGCAAGGCCGGGGCCCGCGAGCTCAACTACCTCAGCGACGTCGACGTGATCTTCGTGACGGAGGGAGCCGAGGAGGCCGGACTCGAGCCCGGCCGGGCCGTGGACATCGCGACGCGCCTGGCGATGCTGACGATGCGCGGCATCCACGAGCCCGCCATCGAGCCGGGGCTCTGGGAGGTCGACCCGAACCTGCGGCCCGAGGGCAAGGACGGCGCGCTCGTCCGCACCCTCGACTCGCACCTCGCCTACTACGACCGCTGGGCCCGGGGGTGGGAGTTCCAGGCGCTCCTGAAGGCGCGGCCCCTCGCCGGCGACCTCGCCCTGGGGGAGCGCTACGTCGCTGCGCTCGCCCCGAAGGTCTGGAGCAGCGCCTCCCGCGAGAACTTCGTCGAGTCCGTCCAGAGGATGCGCGAGCGCGTCACCGAGAACATCCCGGACGACGAGGTCCACTACCAGCTGAAGCTCGGCCCCGGAGGCTTGCGCGACGTCGAGTTCACCGTCCAGCTGCTGCAGCTCGTCCACGGGCAGACCGACGACCAGGTGCGCCAGCGGGACACCCTCGGTGCCTTGGCCGCGCTGGCCGCCCAGGGCTACATCGGGCGTGAGGAGTCCGCGACGTTCTCGCGCGACTACCGCGCGCTGCGGCTCATGGAGCACCGGCTTCAGCTGCGCCGGCTGAGCCGCACGCACCTCATGCCGCGCGATGAGGCCGACGTCCGCATCCTCGCCCGCGCGACCGGCCTCGCGCCGAACGCGGGCGAGCTGATGACGCAGTGGAACGAGATCAAGCACCGCGTGCGCGGCCTGCACGAGCGGTTGTTCTACCGTCCGCTGCTGAGCGCGGTCGCCAGCACGTCCTCCGAGGACGCGCGGCTCGCCGGGGGAGCGGGCCTCACCAGCGCCCAGGCGGAGGCGCGACTCGCGGCGATCGGATTCCGGGACCCGCGTGGCGCGCTCGCCCACATCGCAGCCGTCACCTCGGGCGTCTCGCGCCGCGCGGCCATCCAGCGCCACCTGCTCCCGGTGATGCTCCAGTGGTTCGCCGACGGTCCCGACCCGGACTATGGACTCCTGACCTTCCGCCGCCTCAGCGAGGAGCTCGGGAGCACGCACTGGTACCTGAGGATGCTGCGCGACTCCACCGGCGCCGCCGAGAGGCTGACGCGGGTGCTGTCCGGCTCGCGCTTCGCCGGAGAGCTGCTCGGCCGCATCCCCGAATCCGTCGCCTGGCTGGAGTCGGAGGACGAGCTGCGGCCGCGGGCCGCCTCCCTGTTGCAGGAGGAGACCGCGGCGATCCTCGCCCGGCACGAGTCCGCCGATACCGCTGCGGCGGCCCTGCGTGCCGTGCGCCGGCGCGAGATCCTGCGGCTCGCGCTCTCCGGCATCCTCGGCTTCGCCACTATCGAAGAGTTGGCGCACGGACTCACCGACGTCACCGAGAACCTCATCGCCGGAGTCCTGCAAGCGATCCGCATGGCCCGGGGCGACGCCGGCGCCCTGGAGTTCGCCGTCATCGGGATGGGGCGCTTCGGGGGCCGGGAGCTCGGCTTCGGGTCGGACGCCGACGTCATGTACGTCTTCCGTCCGCGGGCCGCCGGACGGGAGCCTGCTGGAGCCGACGCCGGGGAGCAGGACGCGGCCGGGCAGCAGGCGGCGAACCGCAGTGCGCTCGCGATCGTCTCCGAGCTGAACCGGCTCACCGAGGACAACCGCCTCCCGCTCGACCTCGACATCGGCCTGCGCCCGGAGGGGAAGAACGGGCCGCCGGTCCGATCCCTGGAGTCCTACCGGGCCTACTACGCGCGGTGGTCGCTCACCTGGGAGGCGCAGGCTCTGCTGCGCGCCCGGGGCTTCGCCGGGGACGCCGGCCTCCTCGCCGACTTCGAACAGCTCGCCGACGAGGTGCGCTACCCGAGCAGCATCGGCGAGCAGGCCGTGCGCGAGGTGAAGCGCATCAAAGCGCGCGTCGAGAACGAGCGGCTCCCGCAGGGTGCCGACCCGTCACGCCACCTCAAACTGGGGCGCGGCTCGCTGAGCGACGTCGAGTGGTTCGTCCAGCTCATCCAGCTCGAGCACGCCGCCCGGATCCCCGAGCTCAGGACCACCTCCACTCTGGATGCGCTGGCCGCCGCCGCCGAGCACGGCTTCGTCTCGGCCGAAGACGCCGCCCGGCTGCGCGATGCGTGGCTGTTCGCCTCCCGGACCCGCTCCGCCATGACCCTCTGGGCCGACAAGACGGCCGATGTGCTTCCCTCCGACCGCGGCGCCCTGGACGGGGTGGCGCGCCTCATGGAGTACCCGCCGGGTTCCGCCAGCCGGCTCGAGGAGGACTACCTCGCCGTGACGCGCCGTGCCCGCCAGGTCTTCGAGCGTTCCTTCTACGGCCTCCCGCAGCGCCCCGCTCCCACCGGCTGACCCCGGCGTCCCCGCACCCCTGTCTCTTATACACATCTGACGCTGCCGACGACGGA
>NZ_JBNDHX010000060.1:0-22997 GCF_056755275.1 Leifsonia sp. HAY1-4F | reverse complement strand
CGGATTCGTCGTTCTCCACACTATCCACAGGGCACTTGTGAGTAGTTCCCGCGCGTTCACCCGCAGTGTCCCCAGTGTTAATAAGCCTGTGGAGAGTTACGCCGGTGTAATTCCTCACAGTGTTAATAAGCCTGTGGATAACTTATCCACGTGGTGTGGGAACTACACGAAGAAGTGGATGAGGCTCAGCAGCACGAGCACGACGCACAGGAGCACGAGCAAGGGCAGCTGCCACCGGCGTCGCTGCGCCTGCCGGGTCTCGACGTAGATCAACCCGACCAAGAATCCGCCGACCAGACCGCCGACGTGTGCCTGCCAGGCGATGTTGAATCCGGGGAGGAAGCCGATCGCCAGGTTCAGGGCCACGAGTACGAGGATCTGCGTCGCGTTTCCGCCCAGCCGTCGCTGGATGATGAAGAAGGCGCCCAGCATCCCGAAGATCGCGCCCGACGCACCGAAAACGGGCTGCAACGGGGAGGTCAGCAGCAGCACGCCGATCGACCCCGCGAATCCGCTGATGAGGAACAGCGCCAGATAGCGGGCCCGGCCGAGAAGCGGCTCGAGCGCCATCCCGAACACCCACAGCGTGTACATGTTCAGGCCGATGTGGACGAGATTGGCGTGCGCAAAGATGCTGGTCAGCATCCGCCAGGGCTGGAAGGCGCCGAACGCCGAAGCCGGGTATGAGTACCCGCCGGCATAGACCAGCGACTGCGTGACCGAGGGCACGAACGTCTGGACGATGAACACGAGCACGCAGACCGCGATGATCGCGTACGTGATCGTCGGCGCGCCCGACCCTGTGGCGCGCGTGACCCACGCCGGCTTGGTCCGCGGGTGCGTGGCTCGCTGCTGGGCCATGCACTCCGGGCAGATCACGCCGACAGCTGCAGGAGTCTGGCAGGCACCGCAGATCGTCCGGCCACACCTCTGGCAGAGGACGAAGCTCTGACGATCTGGATGTCGGTAGCAGTAGTTCGCGCGGGCGTCGACGGGCTGAGTCATGGGTACCCTTCGCCCGCGTGCCTCAGACCTGCTCGACGTCGATGGACTCGATCACGACGTCGTCGAGCGGACGGTCGCGTGCGTCCGTCGGCAGCTCGGCGAGCTTGTCGACGACCTTGCGCGAGGCGTCGTCCGCCACCTCGCCGAAGATCGAGTGCTTGCCCTGCAGCCACGTGGTCGGCCCGACCGTGATGAAGAACTGCGAACCGTTGGTGCCGCGGCCGCCCTGGATGCCGGCGTTCGCCATCGCCAGCATGTACGGCTGCGTGAAGTCGAGCTCCGGGTTGATCTCGTCGTCGAACTGGTAGCCCGGCCCGCCGACGCCCTGACCGAGCGGGTCGCCGCCCTGGATCATGAACCCCGGGATGATGCGGTGGAAGACGACACCGTCATAGAGAGGAGTGTTCGACTTCGCTCCCGTCGAGGGGTGCGTCCACTCGATCTCACCTGTCGCCAGCCCGACGAAGTTGCGAACCGTCTTGGGCGCGTGGTTGCCGAAGAGGTTGACCTTGATGTCTCCGTAGTTAGTGTGGAGCGTGGCGACAGCGGTGTGCTTAGACATGGCACCAATTCTTGCACAGCGCGTATAGCCGACTTGGGCCGTCCCGGGAGCTCTCGGGCCATCCCCAGCCCTTTCGGTGGCAAGATGGACTTCAGTCGCCACCCCGATGCAACGGAGGAACAGATGAGCCTGACACGGAAGCGCAAGAAGGAGCTCACGCGACTGCGCCACGGAGCCGAGGATCTGTGGACCCAGCAGCAGGAGGTGCTGGCGAACGCCAACGCGCTGGCTGCCGAGGCCCGCAAGCAGGCGTCGTATTACACACGTGAGGAGATCGCGCCGCGGGTTCGTGAGGGATACGAGCAGTATGTCCTGCCGGCGGCCCAGACGGCGAAGTCCACCGCAGGCCACTACGCCGACCAGGCCCGCCGGCGCGTCGTGAGCGACGTCATCCCTGCTGTCGGCACGGCCGTCGGAACGGCTCTCTCCGTTGTCGACCACGCGCGAGCCGCCCGAGCTGCCGCCTTCGCCGGTGACTTCAAGAAGGCCGGCAAAGAGCTGGCCAAGAAGCCGAAGGTGGCCCCGCCGAAGTCCGGCCCCGGCGCAGGCGGTGTCATCGCCATCGGTCTCGGTGTCATTGCGGCCGTCGGCCTGCTCTATGCGGTCTGGCAGACCTTCCGCGCTGACGACGAGCTCTGGGTCGCCGACGAGGAGTCCACTCCTCCGGTTTCCGACACCACCGCGCTGTAGTCAGCCTCAGGGTCAATTCGGGGGTTTCCCCGATGGCGCGGTGCACGAGCCGCCTGCGATTCTGGGCAGCATGAACACTTTGACACGTCCTCGTGAAGGTCGCATCCTCGGCGGAGTCTGCGCCGGTCTCGCGAACCGATTCGGCATGCGGCCCTGGACCGTCCGCCTGCTGTTCCTGCTGTCCTGCTTGCTGCCCGGTCCGCAGTTCATCGCCTACATTGCGATGTGGATCATCATCCCGGGCGAGCAGACCCGGACGGCGACCGTCTAATCCTGGCGAACGCCGGCCATCCCGAGCGCGATATCGATGAGTTCCACGCGACGCTTCGGCATGCCGGTGAGTGAGAACCAGCCGGCCTCGTCCGTCGTTCCGTCGCGCTCGTTCGTCAGGCGACCGCCGACGATGCTCGCCCGGTAGACGATCCGGAGCGCGTGGAGCGGTCCGGCCTCCGGGACGAAGCGGTGCTCCGCCGGGATCACCTTGGAGTCGATGCCCAGTAGCGGGCCGGCCTCCGCCTGGTAGCCGGTCTCCTCCGCGATCTCGCGGACCACCGCATCTTCCGGGTCCTCGCCCGGCTCGATCCCGCCGCCGGGCAGCGTCCAGCCCGAGCGGCCGCCCTCGTTCCAGTGGGCGAGGAGGATGCGGTCGCCCTCGGTGATCACGCCGTAGGCAGCAACCCTGATGTCCATTGCACCAACGTACTGCCCAATGTCGGAGGCGACGGGCAGACTAGTGGTGATGCCCGAGTTGCCGGAAGTCACCGCCCTCGCCGCCGACCTGGATGGTCGGCTGAAGGGGCGCGTCATCGAGCGACTCAGCGTCCTCGCGTTCGCGGCGCTGAAGACGTTCGATCCTCCCGTCGAGGCCCTGAAGGGTCTGACGATCGCGGGTGTCTCCCGCCACGGCAAGTTCCTCGACATCGCGGCCGGCGACCTCCACGTCGTGGTGCATCTCGCTCGAGCGGGCTGGATCCGGTGGCGCGACGGTCCGCCACCGCCGCCGAGCGGGCGACCGGGTTCCGGGCCGCTCGCCGCACGCCTGGTGCTCGATGACGGGAGCGGGCTCAACATCACCGAGGCCGGTACGAAGAAGAGCCTGGCCATCTACGTCGTGCACGAGCCCTCCGACGTTCCCGGCATCGCGCGGCTCGGACCCGACCCTCTGGACCCGTCCTTCACTGTGGATGTCCTCGCCGGCATCCTGGCCGCGCAAGGTCGGGCCCAGATCAAGGGCGTGCTGCGCAATCAGTCGGTGATCGCCGGCATCGGCAACGCCTACTCGGACGAGATCCTGCACGTTGCGAAGATGTCGCCGTACAAGCCGGCGAGCATGCCGGCGGATGACGTCGCCCGCCTGTACGACGCGATGCAGTCCACGCTTCGGGATGCGTTGGCGCGTGCCGACGGCCTCGCCGCCTCCGAGTTGAAGAGCGAGAAGAAGTCGAACCTCCGGGTTCACGGACGCACCGGGCAGCCGTGTCCCGTCTGCGGTGACACGATCCGCCAGGTCATCTTCCACGACTCGACGTTCCAGTATTGCCCCACCTGCCAGACCGGCGGCAAGCCGTTGGCCGACCGCGTCCTTTCGCGCCTTCTGAAGTAGCGGCCGGACAGCACGGCTGGTCAGCAGGCGCAGTCGATCGCGCCGACGGGAGCGGTGAGGGGATCCGCGTCCCGGTGCACGACGCCCGGGTCGTCCACGACGGGCAAGCCTTCGCGCGCCCAGTACTCGAAGCCGCCGATCAGCTCGCGGACGTCGTAGCCGAGGAGGCTGAAGGCGAGGGCCGCTCGCGTGGATCCGTTGCATCCCGGACCCCAGCAGTAGACGACGACCGGCAGGTCGAGCGGGATGAGCTCGCCCGCACGCGCGGCGATCTCGGCGGTCGGGAGGTGGATGCTGCCGGCGATCCGCCCTTGCTGCCACGCCGACTCGCCCCTGCTGTCGACGACCACGAGGCGCTCGCCCACATCCATCGCCGCTTTCAGATCGGACGGGTCGGTCTCGAACCGGAGCTTGGCGGCGAAGTGACGGGTGGCCTCCGAGTTCTGTGTTGTCATGGTTCGAGCGTAGGAAATCCGGGGCGGCCACTGAAGAGACGATCGACGGCATCCGGCAGTATCCACCGTCGATCTCGTGGAAGAATCCCGCTATGGCCGCCAATTCTCCGTTCATCGCCGACAGCACCGACAGAACGCTGCTCGCGGAGTTGCAGCGCGACGGCCGCCAGTCGATCGCCGAGCTCGCACGCACGGTGCACATGTCGAACAGCGCGGTCGCGGAACGCGTCCGGAGGCTGGAGGAGGCAGGCGTGATCGCGGGCTACCGTGCGGTCGTCGAGCCCGAACGGCTCGGCTATGGCATCCTCGCGTACCTGCGCCTGCGCTACCCGAGCAGCCAGTACACCCCTCTGTACGACCTGCTGGCCGGGATTCCGGAGGTGGTGGAGGCGCATCACGTGACCGGCGACGACTGCTTCATCCTCAAGGTGGTCGCCACCTCCATGCGGCACCTGGAGCAGATCAGCGGCGCGGTCGGGACGCTCGGCAGCGTCACGACGAGCGTCTCCTACTCGAGCCCGATTCCCAGCCGCCCGGTCGTCCCGCCCACCGACTGAAACCAGACGCAGCGCTACCAGCCATTGAGGCCATCGGCTCTATTCGTTCGTCACGTCCTCGTTATGGTTTCTGCGTGCATCTCATCTACCTCGACGAGTCGGCCCGAGGAGACGACTACTACTTCTTCGGCGCTCTCATTGTGGATGCTGTAGCTCTGCAATCGGTCGAAGCCGGACTGAACGGCATCACCGAGCTTGTGGCGAATAACGTGAACGGGTTTGATCAATCCACGGAACTTCACGCCGTGGACATCTTCCATGGCAAAGGCGCATGGAAGGATGTCCCGATCGGCTGGCGCGTGAAAGTCTGTCACCTTGTTTCCAAGGCCGTTTCGCGCTCAGGTTCACGCTTCATCTTTCGAGGTATGAACGTCGCCGCTCAGCGCGCACGATACGGGTCGAGAGCATTCCCACCCCATCTGCTCACACTTGCCCACACGCTGGAGCAGGTCGATCGTCACTTGGCGCTGGGTGCGGGCGACGGTGAGATCGGGTTGGCGGTCGCCGACGAGCATCACTTGGCGCCGGGCGCCCGCCGGAGCATGCGTGACTTCAAGATCGAGCGTGTTCATGAATCGCTATCACACCATCATCGAGAGCGATCCGCGGAGCGAGAAGGCCGTGCGCAAGATCGTCGCGCGCATCCGGTCCATCACGGTGGACGAATACGTCTGGCACCCGTAGAAAACACAACGCCCCGCGGGGCGGGGCGTTGGCTGGGTGCGGGAGGCCCGTGGGGCGTCCTGCGCGTCAATTCTAGCTTCCCCCGCCGACACACGCCACGCGCGTGTCCGCAAATGTGGAGCCTAGGAGATTCGAACTCCTGACATCCTGCTTGCAAAGCAGGCGCTCTACCAACTGAGCTAAGGCCCCGAATGGACACAGGGTGGGGATACGAGGACTTGAACCTCGGACCTCTTCGTTATCAGCGAAGCGCTCTAACCGCCTGAGCTATATCCCCGAATGGGCAGATACGAGACTACCCGATCCGCCCAGGCATTGTGAAATCGATCAGTTGTTGGTGAAACCGACCAGCAGGCCCCCGGTGATCTTCACCGAGAGGTTGTACAGGAGGGCGAAAACAGCGCCGAGAGCGGTCACCACGACGATGTCGAGGATGGCCACGATCAGCGAGAAGCCCATGACCTGCCCAAGGCCCAGGATGGAACGGAGGTCGCTGCCGCCGGCCCCCGAGATGTCCTTGAACAGGCTGTTGATCTGGTCGAAGATGCCGGTGCGGTCGAGCACGGTCCAGATGAGGAACGTGCCGACGATCGCGATGACAGCCAGGCAGATGCCGGCGAGGAACGACAGCTTCACGGTGGACCAGAAGTCGACATAGACCAGCTTGAGCCGCACCTGCTTCGCGGTTGCGGGTCGTCGGGACGACTTCTTGGCCAACTTCTCGGCGACACTACTGCTCATCTACGGTTTCATCCTTCCCGACCGCCTCGTCGTCCTCCGCGGGAAGGGAGACTTCGAGGGCGCGTTCGGTGTTCTTCGCCAGTGCGATGATCTTGTCCGACTCGGCGAAACGTGCAAAGACGACACCCATGGTGTCGCGGCCCTTGGCAGGTACCTCGGCCACGGCAGAGCGTACCACCTTGCCGCTGGCAAGAACCACAAGGACCTCGTCGTCTTCGCCCACGATCAGGGACCCCACGAGGTCACCACGATCGTCGTGCAGCTTGGCCACCTTGATGCCCAGTCCGCCTCGGCCCTGCAGGCGATATTGGTCGGCCGCGGTGCGCTTCGCGTAGCCGCCCTCGGTGACGACGAACACGTATCCCTCGTCCGAGACGACCGACGCGTCGAGCAGTCTGTCGTCGCCGCGGAAGTGCATCCCGATCACGCCCGAGGTCGAACGGCCCATCGGACGCAGCGCCTCGTCGGACGCGGTGAAGCGGATGGACATGCCCTTGCGGGAGACCAGCAGCAGGTCCGAGTCCTCCTCGACCAGCAGCGCCGAGACGAGCTCATCGCCCTCGCGCAGCTTGATGGCGATGATGCCGCCGGTGCGGTTGGTGTCGTACTCGTCCAGCGCGGTCTTCTTGATGAGCCCGTCGCGGGTGGCGAGCACCAGATACTTCGCCGCCTGATAGTCGCGGATGTCGAGGATCTCGGCGATGTCCTCCCCCGGCTGCAGCGCCAGCAGGTTGGCCACGTGCTGGCCCTTCGCGTCGCGGCCGGCCTCCTGCACCTCGTACGCCTTCGCGCGATAGACGCGCCCCTGGTTGGTGAAGAAGAGGAGCCAGTGGTGCGTGGTCGTCACGAAGAAGTGATCGACGACATCCTCGCCGCGCAGCTGCGCACCCTTCACGCCCTTGCCGCCGCGGTGCTGGCTGCGGTAGTTGTCGCTTCGCGTCCGCTTGATGTAGCCGCCGCGGGTCACGGTGACCACCATCTCCTCTTCGGGGATGAGGTCCTCGACGCTCATGTCGCCGTCGTAGCCGAACATGATCTCGGTGCGCCGGTCGTCGCCGAACCGGTCGACGATCTCGGTCAGCTCTTCGCTGATGATCGAGCGCTGACGCGCCGGGTCGTCGAGGATCGCCAGGTACTCGGCGATCTCCTTTTCGATCTTGTCGTGCTCCTCGATGATCTTCTGACGCTCGAGTGCCGCGAGCCGGCGCAACTGCATCGCGAGGATGGCGTCCGCCTGCACGTCGTCGACGTCGAGCAGGCCCTTGAGGCCGTCGCGCGCATCCTCGACCGTCGGAGAACGGCGGATCAGCGCGATGACGTCGTCCAGCGCATCCAGCGCCTTGAGGTATCCGCGCAGGATGTGCGCACGCTCTTCCGCCTTCCGCAGCCGGTACCGGGTGCGACGGACGATCACCTCGACCTGGTGATCGACCCAGGCGACGATGAACCCCTCGAGCGACAGCGTGCGCGGGACGTTGTCCACGATCGCGAGCATGTTCGCGCCGAAGTTCTCCTGCAGCTGGGTGTGCTTGTAGAGGTTGTTGAGGACGACCTTCGCGACGGCGTCCCGCTTGAGCACGATGACGAGCCGCTGGCCGGTGCGGCCGGACGTCTCGTCGCGGATGTCGGCGATGCCGCCGATGCGGCCCTCTTTCACGAGGTCGGCGATCTTGATGGCCAGGTTGTCGGGGTTCACCTGGTACGGCAGCTCGGTGACGACGAGGCAGACCCGGCCCTGGATCTCCTCGATCGTGACCACGGCACGCATGGTGATCGAACCGCGGCCGGTGCGGTACGCGTCCTGGATGCCCTTCACGCCGAGGATCTGCGCTCCGGTCGGGAAGTCCGGTCCCTTGATCCGCTTGATGAGCTCCTCGAGAAGCTCTTCGCGCGGGGCGTCCGGGTGCTGGAGGTACCAGAGGGCGCCGTCCGCGACCTCGCGGAGGTTGTGCGGCGGGATGTTCGTGGCCATGCCGACCGCGATACCGACCGATCCGTTCACCAGGAGGTTCGGGAAGCGGCTCGGCAGAACCGCCGGCTCCTTCGTGCGACCGTCGTAGTTGTCCTGGAAGTCGACGGTCTCCTCGTCGATGTCGCGCACCATCTCCAGTGCGAGCGGAGCCATCTTGGTCTCGGTGTACCGGGGCGCCGCGGCGCCGTCGTTGCCCGGGGAGCCGAAGTTGCCCTGGCCGAGAGCGAGCGGGTAGCGAAGGCTCCACGGCTGGACCAGTCGGACCAGGGCATCGTAGATGGCCGAGTCGCCGTGCGGGTGGAACTGGCCCATCACGTCGCCGACAACACGGGCGCACTTGGAGAACGCCTTGTCCGGCCGGTAACCGCCGTCGAACATCGCATAGATGACACGGCGGTGCACCGGCTTCAGGCCGTCGCGCACCTCGGGCAGCGCGCGCCCGATGATGACCGACATGGCGTAGTCGAGGTACGACCGCTGCATCTCCGATTGGAGGTCGACCTGGTCGATCCTCCCGTGGATGCCGAAACCGGCTCCGTCTCCCGACACGTTCTCTTCGTCCGTCACAGTCTTCTCTTCCTCATGGTCACTCAGCAGTTCATCGGCGCGTCAGCGTCAGATGTCGAGGAACCGCACGTCCTTGGCGTTCTTCTGGATGAACGAGCGGCGCGACTCCACGTCCTCGCCCATCAGCGTGGCGAAGATCTCGTCCGCGGCGGCCGCATCGTCGAGCGTCACCTGGAGCAGCGTCCGTGTCTCCGGGTTCATGGTGGTCTCCCACAGCTCCTGGTAGTCCATCTCACCGAGACCCTTGTACCGCTGTACTCCGTTGTCCTTCGGGATGCGCTTGCCGGCGGCGAGCCCGTCCGCCATGAACGCGTCCCTCTCGCGATCGGAGTAGACGTACTCGTGGTCGGCGTTCGTCCACTTCAGCCGGTAGAGCGGCGGCTGCGCGAGATAGACGTAGCCGAGCTCGATCATCGGACGCATGTAACGGAACAGCAGCGTGAGCAGCAGCGTCGTGATGTGCTGGCCGTCGACATCAGCGTCGGCCATGAGCACGATCTTGTGGTACCGCGCCTTCTCCGGGTTGAAGTCCTCGCCGATCCCGGCGCCGAACGCCGTGATCATCGCCTGGACCTCGTTGTTCGCGAGGGCGCGGTCGAGGCGGGCCTTCTCCACGTTCAGGATCTTGCCGCGCAGCGGCAGGATCGCCTGCGTCTCGGGGTTGCGGCCCTGCACCGCGGAGCCGCCGGCCGAGTCGCCCTCGACGATGAAGATCTCGGAGACCGTCGGGTCCTTCGACTGGCAGTCCTTGAGCTTGCCGGGCATCCCGCCGCTCTCGAGGAGGCCCTTGCGTCGTGCCGTCTCGCGCGCCTTGCGGGCGGCGAGGCGGGCGGTGGCCGCCTGGAGGGCTTTGCGGATGATGTCTCTCGCCTGGTTCGGGTTGCGGTCGAACCAGTCGCCGAGCTGGTCGCCGACGACCTTCTGGACGAACGCCTTCGCCTCGGTGTTGCCGAGCTTGGTCTTGGTCTGGCCTTCGAACTGCGGCTCGGAGAGCTTCACGGAGATCACCGCGGTCAGACCTTCGCGCACGTCGTCGCCGGAGAGGTTGTCGTCCTTCTCCTTGAGGATGCCCTTCTCGCGCGCATACCGGTTGACCAGTGTGGTGAGCGCGGCGCGGAAGCCCTCTTCGTGGGTGCCGCCCTCGTGGGTGTTGATCGTGTTCGCGTAGGTGAAGACGCTCTCGTTGTAGCTCGTCGTCCACTGCATGGCCACTTCGAGGGCGATCTTGCGATCGGTGTCCTCCGACTCGAACGAGATGATCTCGTCGTGGACGACCTCCGCCTTCTTGGCGGAGTTGAGGTAATGGACGTAGTCCATCAGGCCGTTCTCGTACCGGAAGACGTCGTGGCGTGCGGCGAGGATCTCGTCGTCCACTTCGCCTTCGACCGGCTCGATCTCCGGCGGGCGCTCGTCGGTCAGCGCGATCCGCAAGCCCTTGTTCAGGAAGGCCATCTGCTGGAAGCGCGTCCGGAGCGTCTCGTAGTCGAAGACCACCGTCTCGAACGTCTCGGTGCTGGGCCAGAACGTGATCGTGGTACCGGTCCGGTCGGACGCCTCGCCCTGCTCGAGCGGCGCCTCCGGCACACCATTGCGGTAGCTCTGGCGCCAGACGTATCCCTGCCGGTACACCTCGATGTCGAGCCGCGCGGACAGCGCGTTCACGACCGAGCTGCCGACACCGTGCAGTCCACCGGACACGGCGTATCCGCCGCCGCCGAACTTTCCGCCGGCGTGCAGGATGGTGAGGACGACCTCGACGGTCGACTTCTTCTCGACCGGATGCTCGTCGACCGGGATGCCGCGGCCGTTGTCGACCACGCGCACGGCGCCGTCGGCGAGGATGGTCACTTCGATGTTGTCGGCATGCCCCGCGAGCGCTTCGTCGACGGAGTTGTCGACGATCTCGTAGACCAAGTGGTGGAGACCCCTGGGACCGGTGGAACCGATGTACATTCCGGGTCGCTTGCGGACGGCTTCGAGACCCTCGAGGACCTGGATCTCATTCGCGCCGTAATCGTGTTCTGCCTCGGCCCTGTTCGGTTCCATCGTCATATGAAATTAGGCTCCTGACCGCACTCAACAGTGACTCTCCATTCTACCAAGTGCGGAGCGGCGAATTGCCCGAAAACGGCCGTCTGACGCATTTTCCTGGACGCGGCGACCTCTTTTGTGCCCTCAGCCGTAAGTATCGCGCGGACCGCGCCCTGGAATCGACCTGGGGCCTCTTTTCCACGAGGGGACGTCAGGGCCTTGAATGTGGATCGACTCAATGCCGGCCTTCGGGAAGCGATCCGCGATCCGGGCGAGGAGCTCGGACCTCATCATGCGCAGCTGCGTCGCCCATGCGGTCGACTCGCAGCGCACGACCAGGACACCGTCGGCGATCTGGTCCGGGATGGCATGCTTCGCGATCTCCTCGCCGGCCAGCTCACGCCAGCCGTCGAGGAGGTCGGACTGCGCCAGCGGGGAGGTCCAGCCGAGCTGCGCGGCCAGCGCATCCACGACATCCCCGACACCGTGCGGATCCCGGCCTGAGCCGAACGGCTTGCTCACCCCGGGCTGATCCTCTCGTCGCGCGGTTCGGCGACCCCGCGACGGCGTCCCGGTGAAGAGGGCCTTGAGCCGCAGGTAGACGGCGCTCGCCTCACTGCCGCCGGCTGCGTCGACTCCCCTCGGGGTCCGTTCAGGCATCCGGATCCTCCACGATCGCGCCCGCCTCGATGCGCACGGTGTGTGCCGTGAGCTCCTCGGGGACATCGTCGAGCACGGCCGCCGTGATGAGGACCTGCTCGTAACCGGCTACGGCGGTTGCAAGCTTCCGACGCCGGGCCTGGTCCAGCTCGGCGAACACGTCGTCGAGGATGAGGACGGGGTCGCCTGTCGTGGACTCGCGACGCAGCAGTTCCGCAGAAGCGAGCTTCAGAGCCAGGGCGAAGGACCACGACTCGCCATGGCTTGCATAGCCCTTCGCGGGGAGCTCGTTCAACTCGAACAGCACGTCATCCCGATGCGGTCCGACCAGGGTGAGCCCGCGCTCCAACTCCTTGCGACGCACCGCCGACAGTGCCCGGCGGAACGCCTCGGTCGTCGCGACACCGGCTGAGCCGGTCACATCGTCGGGCTCCGCCCCGTCGTCGTCCTCGACGTGCGCGCCGAAGATGGTGAGCTGAGGGATCAGCCGGGGATGGTGATCGTCGCCCGCAACCGAGCGGTACGCCGCGATCAGCGGATCGCTCAGCCGTTCGATCAGGTCGAGTCGTGCGTCGATCAGCTCGGACCCCAGCTGGACGAGGCGGTCGTCCCAGATCTCCAGGGTCCCGAGCTGGTCCTCGCGCACCCGCGACGCACGGGCCGACTTGAGGAGGGTGTTGCGCTGCTTCAGTACCCGTTCGTAGTCGGCGATCACGGCCGAGAACCGCGGATTCCGTTGGATCAGCAGCTGGTCGAGGAACCGGCGACGGATGCCCGGCTCTCCCCGGACCAGCGCCAGATCCTCCGGAGCGAAGAGCACGCTCGAGAAGTATCGTGGCAGCTCGCGGGGCTTGATCGCCCCGCGATTGACCTGCGCCCTGTTGGCTGAGCCGCGGTTCAGCTGGACCTCGATGAGGAGCTCGCGGCCGTCGTGCTGGATCCTCGCCCGCACGATCCCGGCGTCGGCGTCCTTGCGGATCATCGCCTGGTCGCTCGACACCCGGTGCGATCCGAGGGTGCTCAGGTAGCCGAGCGACTCGACGAGGTTGGTCTTTCCCTGGCCGTTGCGGCCGACGAACAGATTCGCGCCGACCGCGAACGGCACCTCCGCCGTGCGGTAGTTGCGGAAGTCGGTCAGGGAGAGATGTGTGACACGCACAGAGGTTTTCGGCCGACCGGGATTCTCAGTCCACGGCCTTCACGGCGTGGCCGCCGAACTGGTTGCGAAGCGCAGCGACAGCCTTCATCGCCGGCGAGTCCTCCTGGCGCGAGACGAAACGCGCGAAGATCGAGGCACTGATCGTCGGAACCGGGACGGCGTTGTTGAGCGCTTCCTCGATGGTCCAGCGGCCCTCGCCCGAGTCCTGCACGTAGCCTTCGATGTGCTCGAACTCCGGATCCTGCTCGAGCGCGCGCACCAGCAGGTCGAGCAGCCAGGAGCGAACGACGGTTCCGCGCTGCCACGCCTTGAAGGTGCCGGTGACGTCCTTGATGATGTCCTTGCGGGTGTCGAGGAGCTCGTAGCCCTCGGCATAGGCCTGCATGAGCGCGTACTCGATGCCGTTGTGCACCATCTTCGCGTAGTGACCGGCACCGACCTCGCCGACGTGGACGAAGCCCTCGTCGCGCGGGCCTTCGGGACGCAGGGCGTCGAACACCGGCATCACACGTTCCACCTGCGCGGCGGAGCCGCCGACCATGAGTCCGTACCCGTTCTCCAGGCCCCAGATACCGCCGGAGACTCCGGCATCCATGAAGTCGATGCCACGCGGAGCGAGCAGAGCCGAATGTGCGAAGTCCTCGGTGAACTTGGAGTTGCCGCCGTCGATGACCAGGTCGCCCTTCTCCAGGACGGGCTCGAGCTCGCGGATGACCGAATCCGTGATGGCGCCGGCGGGAACCATGACCCACACGGTGCGCGGGGCCGGAAGGGCGGCCACCAGGTCGGCGATCGTCGCGACGTCCGAGACCTCGGGGTTCGTGTCGTAACCGGTGACGTCGATGCCGTTCTTCTCGAGACGGGCGCGCATGTTGTTGCCCATGCGTCCGAGACCGATGAGGCCGATGTGCATGATTGTCCTTCTTCTGTTGCTTCAGCGGCGCCGGGAACTAGCGCAGGAGCAGGTTCGGCTGGAGCAGGTACTTGTACGAGTCCGCTCCCGACTGATCCTTCGACGTCTGGCTCGTGATGAGCACAGGCCCCGGCTTGTTGGGGTTCTCGGTCTTGGTGAACGAGATGCGCACGAATTCCGAGTGCACCGCCCCGAGACCATCGAGCAGGAACTGCGGCTTCA
Organism: Leifsonia sp. HAY1-4F; assembly: GCF_056755275.1. Taxonomy (NCBI): domain Bacteria; kingdom Bacillati; phylum Actinomycetota; class Actinomycetes; order Micrococcales; family Microbacteriaceae; genus Leifsonia; species Leifsonia sp. HAY1-4F. Next base: position 9,176 of record NZ_JBNDHX010000060.1, on the reverse strand, counting down.
ATGAAACCACCGTCTCCTGGCCAGTGAGAAGAGCGTCGATGCTCTCGGATGCCTGCGCCTGCTCGGAACCGATCGCTTCCAGCGTCAGTCCGTCGGCGGTGAAGGTGAAGCGGAGCGCTGCCTCGCGCTCGAGAACCAGCGAGACGCGGCGGGTCGCTTCGATCAGCTCGGCGGTGTTGATCACCGCGTAGTTGTCGACCTGCTCGGGGAAGAGCCGCCGGACGGGCGGGAAATTGCCCTTGATCAGCAGGGAGGTGACGGTCTTCTTGTCGGCTGTGAAGGCGATCAGCTCACGGTCGTCGCGATTGGTGATCGAGATCGAGACGGTGCCGCTGTGGCCGAACGTCTTGCCGATCTCGGTCAGGGTCCGAGCCGGCACCAGTGCCGTCACCGACTCGCCGGAGGTGGTCCCGTTGTCCCAGTCGATCTCCCGGACGGCCACGCGATACCGGTCGGTGGCGACGAGTCCGAGGGTGTTGTCCCCGACCTCGAGTTGCACCCCCGTGATCACGGGGGTCACATCGTCTCGCGACGCAGCGACACCGACCTGAGCGACCGCCTCTGCGAACTCTTCGGCCGGAACCAGCCCCGCCTCACCGCTGACCTGCGGGATGCTCGGATATTCCTCGACCGGCATGGACAACAGGGTGAAGTTCGCCGAACCGGCGCGAACCACGATCTTCGACTCCTCCGTCGAGAACTGCACGGGCGCGTTCGGGAGCTTGGAGGCGATCTCCGCCAGCAGCCGTCCGGAGACGAGGACCCGTCCGGGTTCTTCCACCTCGGCGGAGATCTCGGTCTGGGCGGAGACTTCGTAGTCGAACGACGACAGCCTGAGCCCGGAGTCGGTCGTCTCGATGAGCACACCGCTCAGGATCGGGAGGGTCGTCCGTTGCGGGAGGAGCTTCACGGCAAACGAGACGGCCTCGCTGAACACATCCCGATTGGCTTGGAACTTCACGAAGTCACCTCTGTCGGCTCACGGATAACGGACGTGACAAATCCTAGCCCCTGGCCTGTGACGCGGATGCGGCGAAGGCATCGGCCCTTGAGGTTGTCGTCCGCCCCCTTGAAGAAGAGTTAAGAAGTAATCGTGTTAACCGCTGTGGAGAATGTGGATAACTCTGTTGAAGCCAGGCGAACAGCGGGAACTACACGGCGGTGACTTGTTGATGACCTGAGGAATCCTGGTGTTCACAGCGATCCGGTTGCCATGGCTCGAGTCGGCGCTTTTCACAGCGGCTCGGTGTTCGTCCCCATTAAGGGGTGAGTTGTCCGGAAGCTATCCACAAGTTATCCACAAGTGTTAATAACGCACTCTCCCCACTCTGGGGATGGATATGTGGATAACTCGCGGGCTCAGAGGCGCTCGACGAGCCGTCGATTACTTGCCGTAGCGGTGGTTCTGCTTGATCCGGCTGGTGAGCTCCGTCACCTGGTTGTAGATCGAGCGCCGCTCCTTCATGAGCTCGCTGATCTTCTTGTTCGCGTACATCACGGTGGTGTGGTCGCGTCCACCGAAGAGCTGGCCGATCTTCGGAAGGGAGAGGTTGGTCAGCTCACGGCACAGGTACATGGCGATCTGACGGGCGGTGGCGACCGCCTGCGAGCGGCTCGAGCCGTAGAGGTCGTCGACGCTGAGCTTGAAGTACTCCGCGGTGTTGGTGATGATGTCGGTCGGCGCGATGACATTGTCGTCGTCGAGCGTGATCAGGTCCTTCAGCACGGTCTGCACCAGCGGCATGTCGACCGGTGTGCGGTTGAGGCTGGCGAAGGCGGTGACGCGGATCAGGGTGCCTTCGAGCTCGCGGATGTTACTCGACACCTTCGACGCCATGAACTCGAGGATGTCGTCCGGAACCTGGATCTTCTCGCTCTGCGCCTTCTTGCGCAGGATCGCGATGCGCGTCTCGAGGTCGGGCACCTGGACATCGGTGATCAGTCCCCACTCGAAGCGGGACCGCATCCTGTCCTCGAAGCCCGTCAAGTGCTTCGGCGGGAGGTCCGAGGTGATGACGACCTGCTTGTTGTGGTCGTGGAGCGTGTTGAAGGTGTGGAAGAACGCCTCCTGCGTCTCGACCGCTCGCTGGAGGAACTGGATGTCGTCGATCAGCAGGATGTCGATGTTCCGGTAGCGCGCCTGGAACGACGACCCCCGGTTGTTGGCGATCGAGTTGATGAAGTCGTTGGTGAACTCCTCCGACGACACGTACCGGACGCGGATGCCCGGGTACAGGCTCATGGCGTAATGACCGATGGCGTGCAGGAGGTGGGTCTTACCGAGCCCGGAGTCGCCGTAGATGAAGAGCGGGTTGTACGCCTTCGCGGGTGCCTCGGCCACGGCGACCGCCGCGGCATGCGCGAAGCGGTTGGACTGACCGATGACGAAGTTGTCGAAGCTGTACTTGGCGTTGAGCCGGGTGTCGCCACCGCGAGGGGGTGCCGTGATCTCGGTCGGCGGGCTGACCATGGTGGCCGGCTGATCCACGTAGGAGGGTGCGCTCTCGGGCTCGGCCGTGGGCGCGGCCATCGTCTCCTGCTGGATCTCGGGGTTGACGACGATGGCGAAGGTGTTGACCTCGAGGGTGTCGTCGAGCGATCCGATGGCGCTCAGCAGGGGGAGCCGGCTGCGCTGCTCGATCATCCCCCGGGTGAACTCGTTGGGGACCTCCAGGTAGAAGGTCCCGGCCATGATCCCCTTGGGCTCGACCAGGCTGAGGAAGCCGTACAGCTGGGGAGTGATGCGGTCATCCGTCTCGAGCTTGCCGAGCACGTCCTGCCATGCCGTAGCTATGGACTCTTCGCCGCCTGCCATCGTTCCCCGTCTTCGTCTGTTGCGGATGCCGTCAGCCCGACGAGGGAACGAGTCGCCCCCGGTGACTCTCGTCGGGTTGGCGGCTCGGATGCCGCCGGTGGGTATTCACAGAGTTATCCACCGCTGTGTGAGAAATACCGTAGCGATCTCCGGCCGGAATTGGGATGGGCTGGGGATAACTTTCGACCTCACGGTAACTTGTCCACAGAACGTCGATCAAATCCGATCCGCGGCATACGTCGGCGCGTCGGAAGCCGCTTTGCTGCCAATACCGTGCATAATCGGTGGTTTTCCGTCGATCGGTTTGACCTCGTCCCCACAAGGCCGTAGTTTTAATCAGTTGACTTCAGCCGTTTAGGCTGCCCTGAAACTTTCCTGGCCTCCCCGTGCTGGCCGTTTTCTCAGCACAGGCCTGTGAAGAGACCACCACGGAGATTGATATGAGCAAGAGAACGTTCCAGCCGAACAACCGCAAGCGCGCGAAGACCCACGGGTTCCGCCTCCGTATGCGTACGCGTGCGGGTCGTGCGATCCTCGCGGCTCGCCGCCGTAAGGGCCGCGAGACGCTGTCGGCCTGATCCTCCTCGGTAGAGGGCCTTCCCGGTGCTCGCCAAAGCGAATCGCATCACGCGAGGTGCGGATTACCGGGCGGTGGTACGACGCGGCGCTCGCTTCACCGGAGCGAGCACTGTCACGTACGTCCGCCAGGGTGCCGACTCCGACGTGGTGCGATTCGGTTTTGTCGTGAGCAAGGCCGTGGGGAACGCGGTTCAGCGCAACCTCGTTCGTCGCCGGCTCAAGGCCGCCGCGTACGAGCTGCTCCCCGGCTTCCGCTCCGGCGGCCAGGGAGTGGATGTGGTGGTCCGCGCATTGCCAGCCTCCGCCCAAGCACCGTGGGCTAGCCTGCACGAAGACCTCCTTGGGGCCTCGATCCGTTTCTCCACCAGCAGTCACACCAGTAAGGGCAGCGTCCGTCCATGAACACCGCGATCGCAGCAGTGCTCCTCGCGCCGCGGAACGCGGCCGTGCTGGTGCTGCGTGCCTATCGCGCTGTGATCTCGCCGCTCTACGGTGATGTCTGCCGCTACTACCCGTCGTGCTCGGCCTACGCATTGCAGGCCATTCAGCAGCACGGCGTGATCGTGGGATCCGTGCTCGCCATCCGGCGCATAGCCCGCTGCCACCCGTGGGCGGCCGGAGGGGTCGACGACGTCCCCCCGGCGAGGAAGCCTCGCTACCGGGTGACCCGGTTCGGATTCGTCGTCTCCACCAGCCAGGGCGGCTTCATCAGCCACGGAAAGGCCTAGCACGTAGTCATGCCTGACATTTTCGCTACCATCCTCTGGCCCATCAAGTGGGTCGTGGAGCTGATCCTGGTCGCCTTCCACGGGCTCTTCACGTTCATGGGCCTCGACCCCGCAGCGGGTGGCACCTGGGTGCTCGCGATCATCGGTTTGACGGTGGTCGTTCGTGCAGCCCTCATTCCGATCTTCGTGCGGCAGATCAAGAACCAGCGGAGGATGCTGGAGATCGCGCCCCAGCTGAAGAAGATCCAGGACAAGTACAAGGGCAAGAAGGACCAGTTCTCTCGTGAGGCGATGTCTCGCGAGACCATGGAGCTCTACAAGAAGACGGGTACCAACCCGCTGAGCTCGTGCCTTCCTCTCTTGCTGCAGATGCCGGTGTTCTTCTCGCTGTTCCAGGTGCTGAACGGTGCGCAGGGCGGTCACGCCGGAGTCGGCCCTCTGAATGCAGAGCTGGCCAAGCAGTTCGGGAGTTCGACCCTGTTCGGGGTCGCTCCCCTGCACCAGAGCTTCCAGGGTGCGATGAACTCCCACCCCCAGCAGGTGGCCGTCATGGTCATAGCAGCCGTTATGGTTGTTTTGATGACGGGGTCGCAGTTCCTGACTCAGCTGCAGATCGTCTCCAAGAACATGTCGCCGGAGACCAAGGCGAGCCCGCAGTTCAAGCAGCAGCGCATCCTTTTGTACCTCCTCCCCTTCGTCTTCCTGTTCTCGGGCTTCGCGTTCCCCCTGGGCGTCATGTTCTACTGGCTGACCTCCAACCTGTGGACCATGGGTCAGCAATTCCTGGTGATCCGCAACATGCCGACGCCGGGTTCGGATGCCGCGAAGGCGCGCGAGGTACGCCTCGCCAAGAAGGGCAAGCTCGTTCAGGATGGTTCAACCGTTCTGGCGGTCGAAGAGCAGCCGAAGAGACAGCCTGCCCAGCGCGCCCAGCCCGTGAGCAAGACGCGCGCGAAGAAGCAGGCCGGAAAGTAGTGAGGACCTCCAACCGATGACTGACGTGCAGACCTCCTCCCCCGAGCCCTCGGATGTCTCCGAGAACGAGCCGCTTGTCGAGGGCAGCGACACTCCGACGCCGGCGGATCTCGATCGCGAAGGCGACATCGCTGCGGACTACATCGAGGAGCTTCTCGACATCGCCGACATCGACGGCGACATCGACATCGACACGCGCAATGGTCGCGCGTACATCTCGGTGAACGCGGAGAACGATTCGAACCTGGCTGTGCTGTCGCAGGCGGACACCGTGGCAGCTCTTCAGGAACTGACTCGCCTCGCCGTTCAGAACAAGACGGGTGGCTATTCGCGTCTGATCCTCGATATCGCGGGATCCCGCGAGGCTCGCCAGGCGGAGCTTGCGCGGCTCGTGGACCGTGCCATCGAGCGACTGACCGAAGGCGCCGCCGAGGCTGAGTTGCCGCCCATGTCGTCCTATGAGCGCAAGCTCGTGCACGACCTCGTCTCGGAGCGCGGGTACGTGTCGACGTCGCACGGTGAAGGGCGCGATCGCCACACCGTCATCTCCGCGGCGTAAGTTTCACGTGAAACAGTGACGGACTTCGAACAGGAACCCGCCGCAGCGGCGAGTCTCTTTGGCGACCGGATCGGGCTCGCCCGGCAGTTCACCCGGAACCTCGCCGATCAAGGCGAGGAACGTGGTCTCATCGGACCGCTCGAACTCCCCCGCCTCTGGTCCCGCCACATCCTCAACTGTGTGATCGTCGCTCCCCTTCTGCGTCCGGGCCTCGTCGGCGATGTCGGCAGTGGCGCCGGCCTGCCGGGTCTGGTGTTGGCGATCGCACGGCCGGATGTCTCCTTCGTTCTGATCGAGCCGATGGAACGCCGGGTCGCCTGGCTGAATGAGCAGGTCGACGAACTGGGACTTTCCAATGTCACCGTCGTCCGCGCGCGGGCCGAGGATGCGCGACTCGACCGACCGCTGGACCAGGTGACCGCCCGTGCCGTCAGCGCATTCCGGAAGCTCCTCCCACTGACCGCTCCCCTGGTTCGCAATGGCGGTGAACTCGTTCTCATGAAGGGCGCGGCCGCCAACTCTGAGGTCGAGGCTGCCGCGAAGGAGATCCGCAAATTCGCGGTGCACAATATCGAGGTTCTGACCCTCGGCGAAGGTGTGCTGGATGAAGTGACCCGCGTGATCCGGGCCGTTATTCGATAGGTCGGCGTGTTCGCCGACGGCCTTAGAACGGCTCTCAGACAACGGAAGCACGCGCTTCGCTTGTGTGAGAGCCGTTCTAAGGCCTTCCATGGGATTGCCGACCGGCCATTTCTGCCCGCTTTCGGCTGCCGATGATGGCCTCTCGCGGTGGTTTTGCATGGTTGGCGTCGCGGGAACCGTTCGGAACGAGCGCGCCGGCGGAGGTACGGGCGTCAACGCAATCGCGTGTCGCGCGTGACTTCAATGTCGTTGCGAGCCGGAGTTGTGGCAATCGTGGAAGCTGCACGTGTCGCGGCGCTCGCGCGATGTGATGCGGCTGTGCGAGGGAGACGGCCCGCCCCCCTCCATCGAGTGGTGTCCGCTTCTGGACGTGTGACCGTCGGTCAGGTTGGGTCCTCGGTTCGTTGCTCCCGGGTCTCTGGGTCTTGGGGAGGTTCATTGAGCGCGATGAGACGCGACCAGGGGTCGGCCCGAGAACTCAGGACTTCGTCCGCTGGCCTGCCGTGCCGAGGAGTCAACCAATAGACGGATCGCGCAACCAAGGTGCCTATCGCGACCGCGACACCGACCAGTAGGGGCAGCACGAAGACAAGGAAGCCAGCCGCGACTATCGGAACGAGAATCGGAGACAGCCAGATGAGGATCGCCATGCCCGCCGCGCCGTCCATGTTCCCGACACTATCTCAGGGAATGAGTCAGCGAGGGTCGTCGGAACGCCCGTTGGATTCGATCTCTGAGGTGAGCCGAATTACGTCCAGCTCCGGATTGCCGACACCCGCGTCTGTGTACTTCGACCAGGAGTGGGGCTGTGCTGTCGTTAGTTCTCGACGGGCCTGAATCTCTCTCTCGGTGAGGCCGCGCGTAGATCTCGAGTCGAAGGCTGGCTTCGGCGGTGGACTCGGACACACATGTTCGCGTTTCACGTGAAACGAAGCCAACTGGGCACCCATCTGCCGGACAGCAGTGGGGGGGGGCGGCCCCCCGGACGTCACTAGGCCCGTTTGTCCCACCCAGGAAGCGGAGAGGATCGTCCGCAAGATGTTGTGCCGTACTTCACCGAGGTGTCGCTGGCTATCGCCGGCGTCGGCCGCGAGGTGCCGAGGATACCCCGATCCCGGTCCTCCCCTCCCATCAGCAAGCTGGTCCAGTTGAGGTAGACCGCCGTTTCACGTGAAACGCGCCGACCTCAACGGCACCAAGCGCATGCTCGCAATCGTTGGGAAGCCGCGATGACCGTCCGCACGACGTGCTGGAGCTAGGACAACATCGAGGTCGTGCCGTCTGGGCGGCGGCGTCTAGCACTGGCTCCTGACCGCTGAAGTAGAGTCTGAACTCATCGGCCCGTCGATACCCGCGTGAGTTTCACGTGAAACGGCGCAGATGGCACTGGATTCTGGTCCACCGCATCCTCGAACAACTGTGGATTGGACACTCCTCCCCTGGGCTGACGCCGTGGAGGAATCCGGCTAAGGCCGAATGCGTGCGAACGGCCAGAGCCGGGCCTGCCGGGCATGGCGGATTTGCCTAGCTCGACTACGGCTTGCCATGGTCCATCAATCCCGATGCGCCGATCACGATTGGACTCGGCCAAGCAGTCGTTGGCCAACCGTGGGCTGCCCCTGAACTTGAACGCAGGTCAGTGATCAGGCAGCGCGGCGGGTGGATTTGGGGGGAGGTGTTTCACGTGAAACGTCGGGTGGGCGGACGGGGTCGCTTCTCGCGAAACGCCAATGAAGCACTTCCCGAGCCACGAGGCCCCTGGGGATCACCAAGGCGCAGCGTCATCGGATTTTTCGGTGAATGCAACCGAGATCGCAGTCTCGTCCGGACTGAACTATCGACGTTGAGCGTGAGGGTCGATGATGTCCGCCCGCTCTAGCGAACCGAGAGATGTCGTTTCGCGACAGCCGCCCTCATGGTATCCACCGTCGACGCCCCGAGCGTGGCTCGCAATGGTTGTTCTCTCCCCAGAACGCCGAGAAACAGCCGTGTCAACCCATGCATTTGCCCTCTGGCCTTTCGCCTCTTGGACTTGAAGCACCGACGCCAACGCCCAAAGAAGTCACCGGCCTGAACGAATAGACGAGATGCCCACCTGAATTGACGGCGCTTGACTTGTGCAACGTCAGTCCCCCGAAACACATCCGTGCTGAGCCTTCCACCCCCGCAGACCTGCTCGCAGGTGCGCGTCACGTGACTCCTTCCCGCCGTCAGACCTGCCACGAGGTCGTGCGAGTTCGGCGCCGGCGGCCACCGAACACTCCATGAGCGCTCGTCTCACGAAATGTCGGTTGCCGATGGATCCAGCGCTGTTCCATCAGTCCGCCCGAAGCTTGAACCCTGCGGCAAGGCAAGCACCAACTTGCCCCAGGCGGCAGGTTCGCGATCCGGCATCCGCCACCCGGCCCGCAAGTACCGCACAAGCACCCTTCGGTTCGGATGGACACCGAAGGTTTCACGTGAAACCGTCGCGATCCGACGTTCCCTAACCAATTGCGCTCCGACCGCCCACAGAACAATGTGTAGGGCCAGAAACATGCAACCTACAGGGGTATCCCACAACGACGTCGAGTTGGACTCTTCCGCAGCCCCGCCATCCGTAGGTATGAGCGAAGCCGGCTATCCACAGAGACGCGTGCCGCGCAGGAAGCATCGGATATCCGAGTTAGAGTTGGTGAACGGGTGCGCTGAGGGTGTGCCAACGACCGACGGAAAGCCGGTGCGACGCACCATCGAGCGACGAGGTTTCACGTGAAACAACCCCACCAGGATGAGCACGGCGGAGTAGGTGAGATCGACACGGTGATGGAGTCCGAGACGTCGGAGGCGGCATTCGATGGGGGGACTCCCCTCGCTGAAGAGATCCAAGAGCTGGCCC
>NZ_JBNDHX010000059.1:0-23884 GCF_056755275.1 Leifsonia sp. HAY1-4F | reverse complement strand
CTGCTGCAGCACATCACCTCACCCCACCTCGGTCCAGGTGATAACCGGGCAGCGGAAGCGGAGTCAAGCGAACGAAGTGCGGCCGGGTCCCGCCTGGCCTACTCCGAACAACTAGAAGACGAGCGCAAGGAAACCGCAGCAGGATTCTGGCGACGAGCCGAAGCATTCTTTGCCCAGGCTGGGATCACCGTCACAGCGGTGATGACCGACAACGGCTCCTGCTATCGCTCCCGCGACTTCGCGGCCGCTCTCAGCCCGATCCAGCATCGCTGGACCCGCCCTTACCGACCCCAGACCAACGGCAAAGTCGAACGCTTCAACCGCACCCTCACCACCGAATGGGCATACGCGACCACCTACCGCAGCGAAAAAGCCCGGTCAGAGACTTATGCCGCGTGACTCCATGACTACAATCACCACCGACCCCACACCGGCATCGGCGGCCTCGTCCCAGCAGCCCGCGTTCACAACCTCACGGGGAAGAACAACTAGCCCGGGAGAGAAGGGCGAGTTCCGCCTGGGGCGGGACTCGCCCTCCTCTTGTCGGGGCGCAATCAGAGCACGTCACGTACCCGCGATCTCAGCGCCTTCGGCGGCGGCGTGACTGCCGGGCGGCTGCTGTGCTGGGTGACCCGGTCGAAGGCGATGAACGGCACGCACGCCGCTTCCGCAGTCAGCGCTGCCAGCCGGCCGATCGGCGTTCGCGGATCAGCTGCGATCGCCCACCCATCCACCGCGTACTGACTGACCGTCTCCACACACTCCTTCTTCTCCGCCGCGCTGGGTTGGGCTGATCCTGCCACCCCGACCATCCCGCCCTGCAGTTCCGGGCCCAGGTTTCTGGTGTCGATGATGAATACCCGCATGATGATCACTCCCTACGTCGATCGTTCTTGTTTGCCTTCCGGCGGAGAGATCGATTGCGAGTGGAAGGGGCGGCAGTGCCGGGACCGTGGAATACCGGAGGGAGCGCAGCGAGTGAGGATATGCCGCGAAAGCCCGGCACGGAAGCCGCGGGAACGAGCTACGATCGGCCGGCGGAAAGACAAACAAAACGGGAAAGCGCAGCGCCGCCGCAGGCGGCTCCACAGCAGCACCCGGCAACACCAACCAGTGCGCCCCAAGTTTGTCTGGGGATCAGTACTCAAGGAAGGCGATGCGCTCCGACAAGCTCCACCGCAGCTACCGCGCCGCCGTCAGCCTCGCCGCCACACTGATCTGCCGCTTGAGATATTGAACTTCCGTGACGAGGAGTTTCTTGTGGCTTCTCAGCGGTGGTGCGGGCGGGGGAGCAGTGTGAACGCGCTTTCGGCGATAGCGGTTAGACGGGCGGGACTGTGGCCATACGCGCCGACAACATCGGTCCCGCGGATGATGGTCAGCAGGAGGTACGCGAGGTCGTCAGGATCCGCATCGGGGTCGATGTCGCCGTAACGCTGCGCCGCTCGCACACACTCGGCCACCGCCGTCCGGACTACGGAGAAGCACTCCTTGGCGAGGCGTTTCACCTCGGAGTCGGAGGCGCCGACCTCCAAGGCCATCTTGGCGGCGAAGCAGGCCGCCCCCGCCCGATCGGAGGCGGGGAGTACGTCGGCGGCGAGTGGCACGCCGTGGACGGCGCGGAGTAAGTACTGGTGCAGTCGGTCCAGGGCACTCTCGTCTGGTCCGGCGAGCAACTTCCGTGGCTCCTTGCTCAGTCGGGCGTAGTAGCCGGTCATCGCCTCCAGCAGCACGCCGTGCTTGCCGTCGAACGCGGCGTAGAGGCTGCCGCGGCCCAGGCCGGTGGCGGCGCTGATGTCATCGACGCTCGTGCCATTGTAGCCCGAGGCGCGGAACTGCCGCTCGGCAGCATGCAGAACGTGGTCGCGGTCGAAGCTTGGTGGTCTGGCCATACAACCACGGTAACGCCGATGAGCCATAGTTGACAACTCAGTACAGAACTCGCTAGATTTCCGACAGTTCAGTACACAACCATCCGGCGACCCGCATCGCGCACGACGAAGACGTGCCCACAACCGAAGGAATCACCATGCAGACAACTTCTTCCGTCGCGATCGTGACGGGTGCCTCCTCCGGGATCGGCAGGGCGACCGCGCTCGCTCTGGCGGCTGCCGGTTTCAGGGTAGTCGGCACGAGTCGCAACGCGGCGAAGGCCGAGCCGCTCGCTGGGGTGACGTTCCTTGATCTAGACGTGAGCAGCGACGAGTCGGTCCGCTCCCTGATCGAGGTGGTGACCGAGCGGTTCGGCCGGATCGACGTCCTGGTCAACAACGCAGGCGTGGGCGCGGTCGGCGCAGGTGAGGAGAGCTCGATCGACCAGGCCAAGGGAGTCTTCGACATCAACGTCTTCGGTCTGATGCGGATGACCAATGCAGTACTGCCCCACATGCGCGCCCGGGGCGGCGGCCGCGTGGTCAACGTCGCCTCGGTACTCGGCCTGATCCCCGCCCCCTTCATGGCCGTCTACGCCGCCACCAAGCATGCGGTCGAGGGCTACGCAGAGTCAGTCGACCATGAGCTTCGCGAGCACGGCGTCCGGATGCTGCTGGTCGAGCCGGCCTACACAAGCACGAGTTTCGAGGCGAGCAGCTTGCCGCCGGACTCGCCGCTGCCGGTCTACGCCGCACAGCGCGAGGTCGCCCGGGACGTCCTGGCCACGGCCGTGCGCAACGCCGACGACCCGGAGGTAGTCGCGAAGGTGATCGTCGCGGCCGCCACCGACGCGAAGCCGAAGCTCCGGTACACCGCCGGCTCGATGGCCGGACGCGTCAGCCTCCTTCGCCGGATCGTGCCGGCGCGCGCCTTCGACAGCCAGATCCGCAAGCTCAACCGACTGGCCGGCTGACGCACATGGAGTTCGAACGCGTCACCTTCGACCTGCCGCACGGCACCTTTCACGCGCTGCGGGGTGGTGATCCCGATGGCCGACCGACGCTGGTCTTGCACGGCTTCCCGGATCATCCACCGACCGCGATGCCGTTCCTTGCCGAGCTCGGCCGCCGCGGCCGTCACGTCCTGGCGCCCTGGCTTCGCGGTTACGCGCCGTCCCCGACCGCAGGGCCGTTCGACCTCGCCTCCCTCACCGGCGACGTGCTCGCGCTGATCGACCGCTGGTCTCCCCGGGGAACCGTGGACTTGATCGGCCACGACTGGGGCGGCGCGATCACCTACCACACCAGCGTCACCGCGCCGGAACGGATCGAACGCGCGGTCACGCTCGCCATTCCGCACCCGCTCACGTTCCTGACCCGGTCGCGCCTGGCTCAGCTCCGCCGGAGCTGGTACATGGGGCTGTTTCAACTGCCGGGAAGCGGCGTGATCGCCACCGCTCGCGATCTGGCCTTCATCGACCGGCTCTGGCGCCAGTGGTCGCCCGGCCTCTCGCTTGATCCGGCCCTGCGGGCGAAGCTGCACGAGGACCTGCGGGCAAGCATGCCCGCGCCCTTGAAGTACTACCGGGAGATGCTGCGACCCGACATGCTCGGGGCGGCGCGCCGACTGTCGCAGCCGATCGCGGTGCCCCTGCTACAGCTGTACGGTGCCGACGACGGCTGCTTCCTCCCCCCGCGGGAGGACCGGCATCGGTTCACCGCCGAGTACGCGCGAGAGGTCGTCCCCGGCGTCGGTCACTTCCTGCACATCGAGGCCCCCGAAGCGATCGCGGAACGGATCACGGCCTGGGCCACGTCGGCGGATCAAATGGATGCTCATGGCCGAGACCGCGCTCCGACCATCTAGAACTCGAAGAATCGACCAAACAATGACTGTCAAGGAAAGGCAGAAGGACATGGCTGTGAAGACGACGCAGTACGCGAGCGACGAACTGGCCGAGGGGACCGTCGATGCGGTGGTGATCGGCGGTGGCGCCGCGGGACTAAACGGTGCGCTGATCCTCGCCCGCTCCCGCCGCTCGGTCGTCGTGATCGATAGCGGTTCCCCGCGCAACGCCCCCGCTGAGGCCGTGCACGGCCTCCTCGCTCTGGACGGCACCCCGCCATCCGAGATCCTGCGACGAGGCTGGGAGGAGGTGCGCCAGTACGGTGGACGGGTCGTCTACGGCGAGGTGGTCGCGGCCGAACCTGCCGCCCCGTCCGCGGAGGGAGACCTGCGGTTCACCGTCACCCTGGCCGACGGCCGCAGCATCACAGCCCGCCGCATCCTGGTGGCCACCGGCCTCACGGATGTGTTGCCGGAGGTGCCCGGGCTCGCCGAGCACTGGGGGCACAGCGTGGTGCACTGCCCGTACTGCCACGGCTGGGAGGTGCGCGACGAGCCCATCGGCATCCTCGCCACCGGCCCGGTCTCGATCGACCACGCGTTTCTGTACCGTCAGCTGACCCAGGACCTGACCTACTTCACCCACGGCACCGACCTGGACGAGGACAGTCGCATTCGCTTCGCCGCCCGCGGCATCCGCATCATCGACACCCCGGTCACCGAGGTCGTCGACGACGAGGACGGTGCCCTCACCGGGGTACGCCTAGCCGACGGCCAGGTCGTGGCCCGCCGCGTCCTCGCGGTCCTCGGGCAACTGCAGATCCGATCCCAGGGCCTGGAAGGTCTGGGCCTGCCGGTGCAGGATCTGCCGAACAAGGGCCGAAGTTTCGCCTCCGGCAAGGCCGGCGCCACCGAGGTACCCGGGGTGTGGGCGGCCGGCAACGTCACCGATCTGGTCGCCCAGGTGGGGGCCTCCGCCGCGGCCGGCGCCCTCGCCGGCGCCGACATCAACAGGGCGCTGGCCATCGCGGACACCGACGCCGCCCTGCACCTGGCTGGAACGGGTGAGACCCTGTGATCGCCGCTGAAGAGACGTTCGACGGCACGTGGCCCTATCCCGCCCGATTCAACGAAGCGGCCGGCTTCCGCCAGCACTACGTCGACGAGGGCCCCGAACGGCCCGATCAGACGATCGTCATGCTGCACGGCGAGCCCACGTGGGGCTACGAGTGGCGCCACCTGATCGGGCCACTGTCACGTCACCATCGCGTGATCGTTCCCGACCACATGGGCTTCGGTAAGAGCGAGACACCGCAGAACCGCACCTACGACGCGAGCGAACACATCCTCAATCTCGAATCGCTGCTCGTCGACACCCTCGACCTTACGGACATCACCCTGGTGCTGCGTGACTGGGGCGGCCCCATCGGCACCGGGTTCGCGCTGCGTCACCCCGACCGGATCTCGCGGATCTTCGCGGTGAACACCGTGCTGCCCCTCGCCGCGGGCATCGAGGATCTGATGACCGCAAACGGCGCAGAAAGCCGGTGGTTCCGGTGGGCGAGGTCGGCGCTCGCGGACGGCTCGTTCGAGCAGATCCTCGGAAACGCGGGCCACACCATCGCCCAGCTGATGATCGACCTGCAGCATGTCGCCCGGCCGGAGATCGCCACGCCGACCTGGATCCGCGCGTACTCCAGTCCCTTCCCGACGCCGGCGGAGTCTCGCGGAGTCATCGCGTTTCCCCGGCAGGTCTTAGAAGGCCCGCAAGGCCCGCAGCCCGGCCCGCCGCCCATGGAAGCCGTCGCCTCGCTGCGAGCCGTGCCGACGATGCTGGCGGTCGGGATGCGTGACACCGCGCTGCTGCCCGAGTACGTGATCCCGGCGTTCAAGCTCAGCTACCCCGAAGCACCCGTGGTCGAGATCCCGGCCGCCGGCCACTTCCCGACCGAGGACGCTCCCGAGACGTTGCTGGCGCTGCTGGACCTGTTCCTGCAGACCACGCCCGCGCGCACCTGAACCCGTCCTCCCACGACAACTGCCCCAACCAGATGGAGCTAAAACAATGGCAACTATTGAACTCACCCGCGAGATCCACGACGAGACCGTGAAGAACGGCATCGTCCTCATCGACTTCTGGGCGGATTGGTGTGGCCCGTGCCATCAGTTCGCGCCGGTTTTCGAGCGCTCCAGCGAGACCCACCCGGAAATAACCTTCGCGAAGGTCGACACGGAGGCCCAGCAGCAGCTTGCCGCCGAATACGGGATCTCCTCGATTCCGACCCTCGTGGTTTACCGCGACGGCATCCCCGTCTTCGGTCAGCCCGGGGCGCTGCCGGGCCAGCTCTCGAGTCCCTGATCGAGCAGGTCCAGGCGCTCGACATGGACGACGTCCGCGAGAAGTACGCGGCGGCCCGGACCGAGCACGATCACGACCACAGCTGAACTCATCCGACCACGTGGGCGGCTCGTCCCTGAGGGCATTGCGTGTGCGCGCGGAGGGCCTTCTTTTCGTGGCGCCGAACCGGCCACTCCCCGGAGCCAGCGGGGTGTGGGCCGAACGATCGTCGAGCAGCTGCGGACGCAGCACGTCGCCGTACAGTTCATGGTCTGTCGCGACGATCAACGTGCGGCTAAGTTGAGAGCGCTGAGCATGGTTGTCGCCGGGTGACGGGGCCCTGACGGGACGGAAACCCCGCAACGGCTGACACGCACGGGCTCGCCCACCGCCAACTCGGCGCCAGCACTGACGTCTCAACCCCCGCCAAGGGCTACAAGCTGCTCTTGATCCAGATCAGTGTGGCGGCGAGGCTGACGGCGGCGCGGTAGCTGCGGTCGAGCTTGTCGGAGCGCATAGCGATCCCCGCGCCACTGCTTGAGCTTGTTGAAGCACCGTTCGACAACATTGCGGCCCTTGTACCGCTCCTGCTGCTCGTCGCTGAAGTCGGTCGGCCGACCGGGCTTCCTGCGACGGTGCGCGATCTGGTCGTCTCGCTCGGGGATGGTCGCGGCGATGCGGCGCTGACGGAGCCAAGCCCGGTTCGCCTTTGGCGGGTAGCCCTTGTCAGCGAGCACCCGGTCGGGACAGGTACGGGGCCTGCCCCTCCCGGCGCGGGGAACACGGATGTCCTCGAGCGCGGCGGTCATCATCGTGGTGTCGTTTATGTTCCCGCTGGTGACCATCATCCCCAACGACAGCCGCGATCATCGCAGACCAGGTGCCAGCCTGGTCGTGAGCCCGCCGCGGGATCGGCCGATGCCATGATCAGGCGGCTCGAACCACGGATTCTTGTGATACGGCAGAGCCTCCTGTCTCCCGGGCAACGGTCACGCCGTGCTGACGCACACGCGCGATCGTAGAGTCGATCGAGACGACCCAGTCGATCTTCCCGGCTGCATCGGCTTGCTTCTGCACCTCCGCGAGCAGCTTCTCCCAGGTGCCGTCCTCGGCCCACCGATTGAACCGCGTGTAGATCGAGTTCCATTTCCCAAACCGCTCGGGCACGTCCCGCCATGGCGCCCCGGTACGGTACTTCCAGGCCATGCCCTCGACGGCGAGTCGGTGATCCGTCCACGGCCGCGAGCGACCGGACACCGTCGGCATCAACGGCTCCATCACGGCCCACACCTCGTCAGAGATCTCCTGTCGGGCACCGTTGAAGACTCACCCGCACGAAGCCGAAAGCCCTCGATCAACACGGCCTAGTGTGTTCGGTCACGGACGAGCTTGCTGCAGCCGCCAGCGTCGCTCTTGCAAACGGAGCCGCTTTGCGGCACAGCATCCCGGACGTCTTTAGTGACCTTTCCGGCCGGTCATCGTAGTTCGCTCCGCGCCTACGCCCCGGGCTTTCGCGGCATATCCTCACTCGCTGCGCTCCCTCCGGTATTCCACGACCCGACGCTGCGGCGCTCCCACTCTCTACCGATCTCTCTCGCCGGAAGGCACAAAAAACAGTTGTTCACCCAGGGAGAGAGCCATGACCAAGACGCGCCGACCCGGCAAGACCATCGAAGAGAAGAAGGCTCAGGCCGAAGCCCTCCACAACTCGATCAGCGACCAGGTGGAGCAGCTGCACGACACCGGCCGGTGGACGGCGTTCTTTGACTTCGCGAAAGCGTTCCACACCTACTCCCTGAACAACCTCCTGCTGATCCTGTCCCAGAGCCCTGCGGCCTCCCAGGTCGCCGGATTCCGCACGTGGCAAGCGCTCGGCCGTCAGGTCCGCAAGGGCGAGAAGGCCATTCGGATCTTCGGCTACAGCACCAAGAAGATCACCCAGGAGGACGAGAACGGCGACGAGGTAGAAAAGCGCGTCGCCCGCTTCCCCATCCTCGCCGTGTTCGACATCGGACAGACCGACCTCATCGACGGCGCGGAGGATCCCGGAACCCTCACCGCACAACTCACCGGCACCGACGATTTCGGCATCATCGACGCCCTCTCCACCTACCTCGTCGAAGAGGGCTGGACCGTCCAATTCCGCCCGATCCCGGGCACGAAGAACGGGTACAGCGACCCGGAACAAATGGCCGTCGTCATCGACGCCGACCTCAGCCCCGAGCACAGAGCCAAAACCCTGATCCACGAGACCGCACACGTGATCCTGGGCCACACCGACGACCTCGCCGAATACCTCGAGCACCGCGGCCGGATAGAGACCGAAGCCGAATCCGTCGCATACGTCGTCGCCGGTCTGATCGGATTCGACACCAGCGCCTACAGCGTCGGCTACATCGCCGGATGGTCAGACGCAGATACCGACCTGATCAAAGCCACCGCAACCCGCGTACTGCACGCCGCCCACCAGATCGCGGAAATCCTCGACCCCGAACACGAGGACCCCGAAACGGAAAACATCAGCTGACCCGTGACAACCACCGGATGGTCGCGCCGGATGGCCGGCCCTTCCCGACCGACAACCGATCCCAGAGAGGAAACCTGGTGATCATCGCCTATCAGCCGCCCGACACCATCGGCCCGTACCAGCTCGACCCAGGTGCGCCCGCCGCAGATCCCAACCCGACCGGCCGTGAATCCGGCAACACCACCACCTACGACGTCGCGGGTCACGAATGCGCGCACGACGTTGCCGCACCCTGGGAAAATGCCCGCCGCTTCCATTGTCCATGCCGACAAAGTCCGCCAAGAGAGCTGAGTCGCTCATCATCAGCTGAGAGGCGAGCATGTCTGCCAGTCCCCGCCTGCGGCCGCGGCTCGCGACGATAAGATTTACGACGATCCCAGCCAGGCCAGGCGCTCACGACGTGGAGTCACTACGGGGCGCCGATGCTGCACCATAAGCCAGAAGATCGCCACAGGGCGCCATGAGGGGCCGGCTTCCTTTCGGTAACCGGCCCCTCATGCTCGCTGCAAGTCCGACGATACGGCCCCTCCACGCTCCCGGGAAGGCACCATTTTGCTATGACGGGCGGCCGGCGACCTTCCACAGCTTGGCAAGGCCCTGACCCGAGACGGGGTGCTGTGTGCGGCAGCAGGAGCCGCCGCTGCGCCCGAGAACATCCGCGCCCGCTACCGCGCTCTCGACGACATCGCCCTCTTCCCCGCCTTGGCACGGGCGCAGCCGGCACGGGAAGCGAACACGCTAGGCCGGACGGTGGTCGCGTCGTTGAAGTCGGTGGCGCGACGTCACAGCAGATTCACCGGCGAGATCGCCTTCCTGGAGACCGAACTCGCCCAGCTCGTCGCAGCGGTCAACCCAGCGCCGCGGCATCGGCACCAACACCGCCGCGCAACTCGTGATAACCGCCGGCGAAAACAGCGATCGATTCAAATCCGAGGCGTCCTTCGGCGCGCTCTGCGACCCTAGCCCCATCCCCGCCTCCAGCGGCAAAGACCACCCGACATCGCCTCAACCGCGGCAGCGACCGAGACGCAAGCGCAGCCCTGAACCAGATCGCACTAGCCCGGCTCTCTGCGACCAGCGCCCGCGACTACGCCGCCCCGCAAGCAACACGAAGGCAAGGGAACCAAGAAGATCCTTCGCTGCCTCAAACGCGCGATCGCCTGCGAATTCTTCCAACTGATCACCCACCCAGTCCCCGCCGTCGGCCATCGCAGCCTGCGCCCACTCGCCAGGAACGCGGGCTCCTCCAGGTCCACGCCGCCGCCCTCGGCGTCAGCCCCGCTCAAATCTCCCTCACCGAGAACGGGCACGTCCACGACGCCGGCTTCCTCACTACCTACGAAAACTGGCTCCGCAACGGCAACCTGACTCCATAGGAGCATCGTCACGGTTGGCATGCCGTGTGGTTTGTAGTATTCGAGACATGCGTTCGGTTCGGCCCGACGCGTTCGAGGCCAGCTCCTACGCTGGTCCGAACACGCCATCCCAACCGGAGATGACGCCCGATAGAAGCGGCACACAACCGGGACGTTCACCGCGACGCAGCGCCGCATGGGGAGACCCCCGTACCCCCAATATGGGGATTTTCTGGAATAAATCTCAGCAGCAGGTGGTCCAGGAACTGCCAGCGCCTATGCTCGCTAGCGGGCGGTATCTCATAGCTGCCCGCAACGGAGCCGCGCCCCGCCTCGCCTGGTGTGCACGTGTCGTATCGACCACCGACCCTAAGGGGGACACCTGTGTCATCAAACTCACCCACCCTCGCGATCCCCGGACGTCCGAGACCACGGCGGGCGGCGATGTTCGCCTGGGCAGGACTGTTCGCTATCGGGCTGGCCATCGTGGCTCCCGCTGGAGCCGACGCTGCGCCGCTCACGTCACTCTTCTCGAGCGCGGCGAAGGTCTCAACGAACGGTCAGGTGACGCTTACAGCCAGCGGGTTCGTCGCGGGCGAGGCGCTGTCTTTCACGCTTGATGCGACACCGCTACCCACCTACGGGTCCGCGTCCGAGACCGCCGACGCGCAAGGCCAGTACGCCGGAGTCGCAGTGATCCCCACCAGTGCAGCCCTAGGCGCCCACACGATCACGGTCACCGGCACTACCTCGCCGTCAGCTTCGACGGTGATCGATGTGGTCGCGAAGGCGACCTCGTCCGTGAGCCCGTCGACCATCACGCTGTCCGATTACCTCAGTCGAGGCGTCACGGCAACCTTCTCCGGGTTCACGCCCGGCTCGACAGTCTCATTCGGTATCTACACATCAGCGATGGGCGATCCGGCCGGTCCCGACCAGGTCGTCGGAGTGTCCGGGGTCGTCACCGTCCACTACATGCCCACCGCTGGAACCGGCTTCGCCGCCCCGGGAACCTACGGCCTGAGCGCAGGGGCCGATTCGTGGAGCGTGGTCGCTCAACCCCTCTCCTTCCAGGTCACCGCCGACCCTGTCGCCACCGCTCCCGCGCCCGTCGCGCCGCCTGCGACCCCGGTAAAGATCATCGCGCACTTCACTGGCTGACCTTGCCCGCGGCCGATCGGAAGCTCAGCGCATGCCACGTCGTTCCGTTGTTACTGCTCTGATCGGCGTTTCGGCGCTTCTGATCGGCTCGGCACTCGTCGGATGCGCGCCAAGGCTGACGGCTCCGACGCCGCTCGCCGGGCACTCGACCGCGGGCGGCATCCCGCAGCTGCGGTCGACGCCCGCTGCTCATTCTCCCGCCGCGACTCCGGCGGCGCTCATAGGGTCATCGGCAACGGTCCTGGAAGCCAAGGTCGACGTCTATGCGGCACCCGACGGCGCGGTGGCGGGACTCTGACCAACCCCGGCCCCTCGGGGGCGCCACTGACGTTCCTCGTCGCCGCGACACACAGAGCCCGGCTCCAGGTCTACCTGGCCCAGCGACCCAACGGCAGCACCGGCTGGGTCAGGTCGGACGCGGTCACCCTGCACAGCCTGGTCTACAGCTTGCAGGCGTCCACAGAGCAGAACACCGTATCCGTGTACAAGAACGGGAACCTGATAAAGACGTACGCTGCCGCGACCGGTACAGGCGGGACTCCCACACCGCACGGATCCTTCTACATCACGGAACTGCTGGAGCCGACCAACAGCGGCGATGGCCCCTACGCATTCGGTCGCTCCGCGTTCTCGGACGTCCTCACCAGTTTCGGCGGCGGCCCGGGGCAGATCGGACCGCACGGCACGGAGGACGCCGGGAGCATCGGTCATGCCGCCAGTCATGGGTGCATCCGCCTCGCGAACCCGGACATCACCGAGCTCGCCGCGCTACTGCCGCTCGGCACACCCGTCACCATCACCTGATTCACCACCACCAGAGGATGCAATTCTCCTGTCCCTCACCCGGGCAAGAGCCGTATCATGAGACGCTCTTTCTGGCGCCGCAGTGCGCCCGAGGTGATCGCCGAGGGTCGGGTACGTGATGTGACGGCTGTCGCGCGAGCGTTTCAGGAGCCCGGAGCGGATGCTGTCGCGGAGCCTGGCCGCGGATCGCCGTTGGACCGATTCGGTTTGGTGCCCGAGGATCGAGCCGGAATATTCGATGTTTGACGCAATTCCAGGAGAGGGCAGCTGAACGGGTCCTTGTCCCCCCAACCCGCCCGATTGATGTGCTCAGTGACGATGGCGTACGAGCGCAGTAAACCGGTTTCGGTATACCGCACGCCGTGATCTTCGCAGTACGCGCGGATGGTCGGCGCGGCACGCCGAAGGTGCGGCCTGGGCATCGACGGGAACAGATGATGTTCGATCTGGTAATTCAGGCCGCCCATCATGAAGTCCAAGACTCGGTTGCCGCGGATGTTCCGGCTCATCAGCACCTGCCGGCGTAAGAAGTCGAGCTTGATCCCATGCGGCACGAGCGGCATCCCTTTATGGTTCGGTGCGAAGGACATCCCCATGTAGAAGCCGAAGAGGCCCAGTTGCACCGCCAGGAACACCGCCGCCTTGCCCGGGGTCAGCACCAGCAACACCAAGGTGAGGTAGCCGACGATGCGGACCGCCAAGAAGGCGATCTCCACCGGTCGGCGCTTGACCGGATCGCGTGCAAGGACCCGGCGCACACTCGAGGCGTGCAACGACACCCCTTCCAGCAACAGGATCGGGAAGAAGAACCAGCCCTGATGACCGATGAGCCAGCGCAACGCGACAGGACGATCGGCCGCTTGCTGGGGCGTAATCGCGATCACAGGCAGGTCGATGTCCGGGTCGGCGCCTTCCTGGTTCGGGTTGGCATGATGCCGGGTGTGTTTGTGCTGCCACCAGCCATAGCTCATCCCGACGAACAGGTCACCCACGATCAGGCTGACCCAGTCGTTCCACCGGCCGGAGCGGAAGATCTGCCGGTGCGCGGCGTCATGACCCAAAAAGGCGATCTGGGTGAAAAGGAAGGCGAACAGGGCGGCAGTGAACATCTGCCACCAGCTGTCGCCGATCACCACGAACGCGAACCCCAATGCAGCAGTGAGCAGCGGTACCAGGATCAGTTTGGTCCAGTAGTACCCGTAGCGGCGACGGAGCAGGCCGGCATCCCGGATGATGACGGCGAGGGCCGTGTACTCATTGCGCGACGGCAGTGGCGACGTCGACCGGCTCGCAGAGACGTCAGGCATGGCAGCCCCAATCAATCCTCGTGGCGTCGGGGTCTGGGCCGCCGTTTCTCCTTACGATACGCGCGTACGGCAGGCCATCAAGGCGGGTCCCGGGTATCCACAGCCACACTCTGCACCAACGACGGACGGGGGCGCCCAGTTACGAATGGAGCATTGCCATGGCTGCGATCGCCTGACCCATCGTTCTCCAGTCGGTTCACGAGTAAGGTGAACACCATGTTGACGGCGATTGTGATCCTCTTGGTCGTATGGGCAGTTCTGGCCGTCGTTGGGTTCGCGATCAAAGGCCTGTTGTGGCTGGCAATCATCGGCCTCATCCTTTTTGTCGGAACTTTGATCTTCGGATTCGTACGCCGCAGTGCACGCAAGAAAAAGTCCGTCTGACTTTCACTGCAGCATCCGGGCCATACTCGTTCGCCTCCTTCGTCCTATCGGACGAACGGCGTAGTCCAGAGGGCGATTGCCGCGCGGATGCGGCAGCGACCGGAGTTCATCTTCGGGGCACGAGCTGTGTCTCCCGTGCCCTGAGTGCGGCCCCCGCCGGGCACGGCGGCTGTCTCATGAACAGTCGCCAGCCCTGAAATCAGCCGGTAGGGGGCAGGCAATGGAACATCGATGGAGTATGGAGCGCGCCTACCTACGCCCCATGCCTCGCTACAACACCGTCGGTGCTCTCCACGGTCGCCACAGCCGTTGCCAAGCTTCCATGGGCAATGCTCGCGCGGCCGCCTTTCCGGTTGAGCCGGTCCCGGGCAGCGCGGCCGTTGGAGGCGGGCAGGCGTGCCGCGCCGACGACTCCCACGGCTGCCCTCCCCCTAAGCGCCAGCCCAGGGAATGCGAGCAGGACCATGTCCACCAACTCATCCAATGGGTGTGTCAGCGGATCCGTTGCTGGTAGCCCCAACTCCGACGTGTACGCATCGATGGCGTCGCCCACCTCGGCATCCGTCATGTTTTCGTGATTGATCGTTACGCCGATCACCCTGGTTTCGCTGAACGCCTCGATCAAAGCAATCTCGCTGGCGGCGGTGGGCATGGGCATCATCGGAAAGTCGCCCAGCATCGTGCGCCCCGGAGCGTGCTGCAGCACCACGCCCTCCGGCCGGCTCCCGCGCAGGATCGCGCCGGAGCTGAGGTACGCGGGATGACTCAGAGCCCCCTGACCCTCAACGATGATCACATCGGGGTCCTCTATCTCGAACGCCGCAACGACCTGCGCCTCGACCTCACCCGAGCAGAACTGGGGAATGGTGGCGTCCAACGCGACCGCATACTGGGCGCCCTGAATCAGAGCCGTCTGCCCGGTGCCGACCATGACAGCGCGGATTCCACGCTCGTTCAGCGCCTGGGTGAGCAGTATGGCCGTGGTGCGCTTGCCCACAGACCCATCCGTTCCCAACACGGCGATACGCGGGCACGTGACATCGAAGACACGGCCGCTGAAAAGTCGAAGTTGGTTGATCTCTTTCGGCCGGCGCACATCCGTTATGGTTGCACCGGACACCAGGGCGGCCGCGACGAACTCCGCGTCGTCATTGAGAAACTCGTGCAATCCGCTGACAAGATTCATGCCCCGGTCGACACCGTTGAGCAGTGCTCCACGCTGGCCATCGGTGAGCAGGCCGTCGGTTGGCGCCATCCCGAGAATCAGCGTATCGGGCACGAAGCCGGCTTGTCGGATCGACTCTTCCAGGCTCGCCAGGACCGGGATGCCATTGGCCACACCGCCCAAAACGATGCCGGCGTCTGCGCCGGCGTTGGTGCTGTCGATGATGCTGAGGATGTCGTATTTCTCGGAATGACGGACCAGCCCATTAGCTGTTTTGCCGTCGAGCTGCCCAAACATGCCCTCGCAGTAGACGACGGCTTTCACGGACAAAGACATGGCGCTCCTCTGATTGACGCAGAGGAGGCGACGGGATCGTGGCCGGATCTCTCAGATCCATTCGGTCAACGAGGCGTCTTCCCTGAACTCGGCGCAGTGCCGATTGCTGAAAGAGTAGCAGAGCAGAATGTCCGAACCCTTGGTGCGACCGCTCGCTCACCCAGGACCGGCACGGAGGGTGATCTCTCCCCCGCAGAGGGTCGCGTCCTGACCGCCTCCACGGCAGACTGGCCCGTTCATAGCGCCGCCCCACGGGCGACCCCTTCGTTTGCGCAAGCGCGAGGAGCGGGGCCGTCCGGTTCGCGCCTCACCTTCCAGCCACGTGCAGTGTGAGGGCGTGGGGTTGGATGGTCAGGGTCACAGCCGCCACGAGCCCATTGGAGTCACCGTCGAGCTGTATCTGCTGGGGCTCGGGAAACCGGGCCCACAGCTTCCGGGCCTGCGCATAGCGGATCGCTCGCGGTTCAGGCGTCAGCCGCCCGACGAACCGGCCGAGTCCTGTTCTGTGCAGGGCACGGTTAAAGGTCAGCCGATATCCGATGTTCGTCCACCCCGCCCCGCCTCCTGGCCTCAGGATGACGGCATCCAAGAGCCCATCGTCGACGACCGCAGCGGGGAGCAGGAGCAGCCCGGCGGTGAGGCTGCCCGAGTTTCCCACGATGACCGTGTGCGCTCGCGTATGTACTTCAGGCCGGTCGTCCAGAGAGTAGACCAGGTCAAACTGCTGGTTGCCGAGGATGCTGCGAGCAATCGGATCCGAATACGCCAACCATCCGATCCGCTTCTTCAGTCGCGGGTTCGTGTCCGCTGCCATGCGCGCATCCAACCCGATGCCGGCCATGACCAGAAACGCGCGCTGGACCCGGACGCCATCGGGCCTTTCGAGGACCGCTACCCCCAGATCCACCGGACGATCCTGGCCATTGAAAGCAACAGCGACCGCTGTGTGCAGATCGCTCAGAGGCAGGCCCAGCTCCCGGGCGAACAGGTTGCCAGTGCCTGAAGGGATCAACCCTATCGGGACACCCGTCCCTGCCAACACCTCAGCAGCGGCCCGAAGCGTGCCATCTCCGCCAGCCACGACGACCAGAGCCGGACCTGCCGCTGCGGCGGCCTGAACGGCCCTGCGACCATCATCGAGCGGGCTCGTCTCGAACCATTCCGAGCTCGCCCAGCCACCGGCCGATTCCTGCGAGAGGACGGCGGAGCGAAGCGAGGACGGATCAACCTTGCTCGGGTTGAACACCACCGAGGCACGCCGCTCCGGTGCGGTCACGGCGCGGTCAACGGTCACACGTCCAGAGTAAGGCGTACCGCGAAGGTGAGACTCTTGCATGCTCTGCGCTCCGCCACGGCGTACGGAGACTCGAAGCCAGAAGGCGAATCCGAGAGCTCAGCCACACCCCCTTTGGTCAAGTCCCGGTGGGGATCCTCGTGCTGGTCGATGCTGGCGGCGGTGCTGGGGCGCGGGTACGTTGGCGGCATGGTCGGCGGATTGGTCTCGTTGTCGCCGCTTCAGGTGCTGGGCATCCCCGTCGCCCTGGTCGGGTCGGTGTTTCTAGCGTTTGGGGCACAGTTCCAACACCGCGGGGTGGCCAAAGTCGATGCCGCCAGCAAGGACGACGCCAAAACAGGACTGGGATTCGGCCAGCTGCTGGCGCTCCTGCGCCGCCCGTCCTGGCTCGTCGGTACGTTCATGCTGGGGGTTGCGATCGTCTTCCAACTTGTCAGCCTCCTTCTTGCCCCGCTGACGGTCGTGCAGCCCTTGGGGGCGCTCGCCCTGGTCATCACAGCGCTCCTGAACGCGCGAGAGTCCAAAACCCGTCTCGATGTGAGCGGGATCCGCGCAATCCTCCTCTGCGTCGGCGGTATCGGCGTCTTCGTCGGTGTTGCCGCGTTCACGACCACCTCCGTGCCGATTCAGCCTGAGCAGTTGCTCACCGTGCTGATCATCCTGGGCTGCGTGATCGCCCTCCTCAGCGCCGGATTCATCCTCTTCCGCAAACGGTCGCCGACGGTCTACTACATCATCGCCGGCGGTATTCTCTTCGGCTTCGTTGCAACACTGGCAAAAGTCGTCATCGACCGAGTCCAGACCATCGTCATGCACGGCTTCAGACTTGTGCCCGGCGACGGCCTGACGATCCTTGCGCTGGTGGGGATCATTGTCGCGGCCCTCTCCGGCTCCTACCTTGTACAAACCGCATACTCGAGCGGATCACCCGACCTCGTCGTCGCGGGCCTCACAGTCATCGATCCCATGGTCGGTGTCACGATCGGAATCATCGTGCTCGGCGAAGCCAGCGCCGCACCCTGGTGGGCCGGGATCGTCTTCGTCCTCGCGGGTACGGTGGCTGTACTCGGCGTGTTCCGCCTCGCCCACCATAAAGAACCCGTGCCGCAACACCCCTGACCGCAGATCCTACGCACAACTTCTGCGGCCTGAGCCTGCACACATGTGAGCGGCGTACCGTCCGAAGATGATGCCAAGCGGGAAGCCCGCGATACGAAGAGTCGGTCCTACAACGACAGCCGCCGCCGATGTGCGATTGCGGCGGCTCCGGCTTCGCGCCACGCCGGGAACACCCGAAATTCTCCACCAGTTTGCCCCGGCCACTTCAAGCTCGGTTACTGCACGCGACGTCGGCCGGCAGCCCGTGCTACGGGCGTTCACGAGAAGACCAGCCAATGCCGCACCGGACCTCGCTAGGCCCGATGAACGTGTTGTTGTCTTGCATCACAACGGCAACACATTCTCGGTGACGGCGAGCATGGCTCTCATCTTTCAAAAGAATGTCGCTCGCGTCCTAGCCGCCGGAGAATCCGAACTCGTCGTCCTCGCACACCTAGCCGGCGTCGAGCTGCTCCTGATCACACCGATAACCCCGTTTCATTTTGATGCCTTCCCTCCGTTACTCGCGGGGACAAAGCTTCCAAACCCCACTCCAGGTCATACAAGCGCACGCACTGCGAACCGCATCGCGGAGGCCCGGCCCACTCGCACACATCTCAGCCGACCCCTCTCCCCCGGTCGTTCGCCGTCGCGGCCGCAGAATCGGGCTACGCCTCCATGCACGCCATTCCTCTCCGACTCCGCTCGCTGAACTTCGTCCGCGACCGCAGCGCGGGACACTCAGAGGACGACGCCGCGACGGCGCGCGATTCGCGCACCGAACGCTTGCGCAGGACTCCGATGGTGGCGATGTCCGCGAACGCCTCTGCACAATGAATCACGCAAGCACAACCGCGCGGTCACGTTCGTTTCTGACCATCAGATCGCCGCCCGATTCCTCCGACACAGGGCGGCCCACCTGCGAGATGGTCACGTCTACCTCATCGAAGTCGCCTTGTCCGACTGAGCGGCCGCGGAAGAAGTCACACTGGCGTCAACCGCGCGTTGATAACGGCCCAGGATCTTGGCGAGTGACTCCACCAGCTCGGGCGAGTCCACAACTTCGAAGTCGGCGTCGATCATGCCGAGGTAGAGCGCAAGCATGCCCGGGTAGTCCGAGCCCGGCTCGAAGGCACATCGATCGCCGGCCAAGGGCTCCACGTCGACCGAGATCGGCAAGCGATCGCGGACGTAGGCAGCAGACGCTTGCACGATCACGCGCGTACGGAACTTCCAGTGAACCTGGCCAACCGCGCTCGCTAGCCGCCACGAGATCTCGCCGTCTGGAGACAACTCGCGCGGGCTGAAATGAGCGTATGGTGGCGCGATTACGCCCGCCACCACATGCGCGGCCATTTCCGAGGCCGTCGGAGGCTGTGCCGCGAATTTGCCCACCTCGCATAGCTCTCCTGCGGACATTGTGTGGGGATGATGTCCCGCAACCACGAGCCGTGGACTGACATATAGCTGTCGCCGGCTCCGATTGTGTCCGCCACGACCGTCTGAATCGGTTCGATGTGTACGAGGTGGTTTCCGGGTCGACGCTGCCCCGGTTCCACGCAGGATCGATGACGGGCACAACTTTTATGCCGCGTCGGTCGAACGGGAGGGAACGTGAGGACGCGAGGATGCCCAGTGGCAGGAGGCAGGCTGGGCCGGCGCAATCTCACTACCCAGGCGCGCCTGGCTCGACGACGACCGCCTCTGGACCCAGCCTCATCCAGCGATCTCAGCTTCCCCCATCGACTCGGCACGGCCGGCAGACGGCGCGACGGTGGGCGCCCAGGCCGAGATCCTGGCCGCCGCAGTCTCGGGCATCGTCCGCGTCCGATTCGAGCTGAATCGGCGCCTACTTCCCCTTCGACGCGATGCATGCCCGCCGAGTGCACCTGGTCGGAGTACGTCAACATGACCGGGCCACCAACGAACAACGGGCGGGCTAACTCTCCTTTACCCCGTTCAGTGTGCCATTGGGTGGAGTCACATGGGCAACGAAACGTCCGGGATGGTGAGGTCTGGGCGGTGGGTGCGGAAGTAATCGATCAGTTGCGCGTACCCGAGCATAATCCGGGTCACGTAGAACAACTTCGCCGTGGCAGATCGGGCGACAACACCCCCGTAGTTGTTCGAATGCAGCGGGGCAAGCTCGGTGATGCTGCTCAGCGGAACCTGTCGCGGCGCTCCGGCCATGCGGAAGGCCCAGACCGTGTCCGGTGTGACTTCCAGTCTCAGCCGGGCCATCCCGTGCGCCAACCACAGGAAGAGCATGCCCCCGACAACCAAGCAGATGCGCGCGATCCCCATCGCCAACTCGCCGCCAACGGTGAGCGCCGAGAGGAAGACCAGAGAGCCGAGCGCGAGACAGACAGTACCGAAGGTACGGATCAGCACGCGCTGCCAACGCCGCAGAGAGACGACGAACGCCACCCCGTCCTTCGTTGCTTTCCACGTCTGGGTGGTTGGCGCGTTGCTTACGCTTCGGGATACCACGGCCGTCACGACGAAGATCACAATAAGGGGAAGGAGAAAGCTCACGAGGAGCGTCCCCGTCTGGCTCATCTGACTTGTCCTGTCTTCATACGGCATGTGGGCTCGGCAAGCTCGACCGACTGCAGCGCCGCGCTCATTGTGCAGTCCTCTCTGGCGGGCGGTTTTTCAGGACGGCCCACAGGTTAGTCGCAACGGCCCCTGAGGGAGCCTAACGGCCCCCGGTTACCCGTTGTTGGCTTCCAGGCGCTCGACCTCGGTCATGACGGCCTTGTTCCTGTGGATGAAGTCGGGAGGTTGCGGCTTCCCTCGGTGCTCACCCTGTAGAGGATCCCTCTCTGAAACGCGTCCACTTGCGCATCCTGATGGCGCCCCGCCTGCGAGCGGCTCCCTCGCCGTGGGGAGGCGCTCGCAGATTGGCTTGCCTGCCTTGCGGAGCCAGGGCGGTAGCGGCGTACGCTACAGACGTGAGCAAGCTAACCGAGCGTCTCGCAGAATGGGCCACCGGCCAGAGGTCATACCAGCCACCTGAGGGTCGATTGACGCAGGACACCATTCAGCAGCTGCCGAGCGTTGGCTCAATCCAAGGATGCCCGGGTGATGACGTCGATCCACTGAGCCCCAGATTCCGAGGCCGGTCGCAACCCATAAGCCCGGTGTCGACGCGGAGGCCCCCACGGAAACTCCGGGTCAACGTAGCAAGTATTAGCTGACCAACTACGCCGCGCGCGCACCTACCCCCACCAGATGTGTGCGTACACATCTGGCCGACGTACCGTGAGCGCACACGGACCGCCATCGATGCTGCGCCCAGCAGTTGCCAGGCGCTTCGGCCGATCCGCGTCCGTTCACCTCACCCGCGAACGGCAATCAGGGAAGGTCATCATGACTGCAGGGCAAAACATCAAACACGCTGCCGAAAATACCAGCAAGGTCACCGACCACGTCGTCGACGCCGTCGAAGACAAGGTCAACACCGTCACTGACGCTGTTGAGGACGCCCTCCGCACAGCGGCCGACAAGATCCACGCAGCTGCCAGCCAGCCCGCGTCTATCCCTGCCGCAAAGTAGTACCCGCCGTCAGAGCCCCTTCCGCACGATATCGCCCAGGCAGTTCTCGATGCGACGGACGCGATGGTTGCCGGTGTGATCGCGAACTGCGGTCCTTCAACGGCAGACCGGCCCGGTAACGACGAGCCCACCGCGACCCGGTCGCCGGCGAAACCGCTCGGCCGCCCGACGTAGCGGCTACCCTTATCGACGATCAACCGGTTAAGGCGTCCTGCCCTTGGAAGTGCACGGAGCGTTAGCATGAGTCATGAAAACCTCCGTGGAAACGATATGAGTGTGGTAACCACATCGTTCCGAAGGTCTTCGCGGGAGAACATCTAGGCCACCCAGAACAGGTGTCATCATGAACCGCCCACGGTTCTCCGCTGCTTCTATGCCGGGAGCGGCCATGCCGGTACGGTGAGCGCAGGAGGTGGGACCCGATGGGTTACCTGGCGTATGACGGCTCTGCGTTAGTGTCGTTCGACGACCGCGTGCTGGCACACCTGGAAGTCGTCATCGTCAGGAAGCTTCGGCGTCACGAGTCGTTTGCGATGTCGTGGCGGGAATCCCACGGTAATAAAAGCAGCCGGAACACTATCTGGCTGAACAACGCAGTACCGTTGCGCTTGCGGTTCGACAGCCCAGAGCCAGCGATCTTCAACCAGGACTGGCTGCACCGACTAACCGATTCCGCCCGCTCACACACGGGATTGATCGTGACGGACGAGAACGGCGACGTCTGCGACGGTATCACCCACGACCGCGGTGTCTGACCGTTATGCCGTATCACAAGGGGCGGCCCATCGATCCGTTGGCTCCTTCGCCCCACCACCGAACCAACAACTCTGCGGCTTCCCGTCCCGGGCGCAGTGCTCCTGCTCACAGGTGGCCCAGGCTCGACGGTCGAGGACGTTCTTTGGGACTGTCCGTTTAACGGTGTGTGGGGTCCGGCGGTTTCATCAGTGAGTGGTTCTCTCGAACCGGCCCGCGAAGGTGATCGCGAACGCGTTGAGGGCGGGCTTCCACCTGATCACCCAGCGTGCCCTGCCACCGCCGGTCGGGTCAAGTGACCGGGTGACCAGGTAGAGGCATTTGAGCGCTGCGGCCTCGTTGGGGAAGTGGCCACGAGCTCTGACGGCGCGCCGGTAGCGGGCGTTGATCGACTCGATCGCGTTGGTGGTGCAGATCACACGGCGGATTTCGAGGTCGTATTCGAGGAAGGGCACGAACTCGGCCCAGGCGGATTCCCAGAGCTTCACGATCGCTGGATAGCGGCCGCCCCACTCGGCCGCGAACTCCTCGAAGCGGTCCTTCGCCGCAGCCTCGGACGGGGCCGTATAGACCGGTTTGAGCGCCTTCACGATCGCGTCGCGGTGCTGGCGGCCGGCATACCGGAACGAGTTGCGGATCAGATGCACCACGCACTGCTGCACGACCGTGTGCTCCCAGGTCGTCGTGATCGCCTCCGGCAGCCCTTTCAGCCCGTCGCAAACAGCGATCAGGACGTCCTCGACGCCGCGGTTCTTGAGCTCGCTGAATACCTGCAGCCAGAACCGGGCTCCCTCTGCCCTGTCGCCGGCCCAGATGCCCAGGATCTCCCGTTCACCGGCGGTGGTGACGCCCATGACCACGTAGAACGGGGTGTTGCGCACCTGCCCGTCGCGGACCTTGACCACGATCGCGTCCACGAAGATCACCGGATAGAGCGCATCCAACGGGCGAGAAGCCCATTCGGCCAGCTCGCCGGCGACCTTCTCCGTGATCCGACTGATCGTGTCCTTGGAGACCTTTGCCCCATAGACCTCTTCGAAGTGCGCGGCGATCTCACCCGTGGTCAACCCCCGAGCGGAGAGCGAGAGCACGATCTGATCGATCCCGTCCAGGCGGCGTTTCCGCTTCGGGACAATCACCGGCTCGAACGACCCGTCGCGGTCCCTGGGGACCTCGATCTCGACCGGGCCGATCTCGGTCAACACGGTCTTCGTCCGCGTCCCGTTCCGCATGTTCGCGGCCACCGGCACTCCGCCGTGTTCGTGCCCCAGGTGCTCGGTCAACTCGGCTTCCAGCGCGGTCTCCAGGACACTGCGCGTGAGCTGGTTCAACAGGCCGCCAGGGCCGACCAGGCTCACGCCCTGCTCCTTGGCCTGCGCGAGCAACCGCTCCGCGAGCTCCTTCTGATCGATGATCTCTCCCGTCACAGGGTCAATCATCGCGTCGTCGAATACTTCGGTCGTGTCAGTCACGGCCGTCTCCTCTCGGATCAGGCCGGACCCCACACACCGTTAAACGGACAGTCCCACTCCACCGCCTCGGTGGTAGCTTGACAGACACCAATTGGGTGGAGGTGCCCTCGGATGGGCTTGCCGTTAGGCCGTGTTGCCAAGCAGACCGTCTAGCTCCGCTTGGTGGGATCGGATCCGTGCGACACCGAGCGGCGTGAACCGTCTAACCTGCATGCTTTGGACCACGCTCGCTTGGGTTTCAGTGAAGTTGAAGGCCGCCATCAGTGCAGCCGTGAGCGCCGAATCATTGCCGTCAACATTGGCGCAGACTTCGAGAACATCCTTCGCGTGCTCGGCCGCATAAAGTTCCGCCGAAACGACCTCTCTCTGCAGGCGCGCATTTCGCAGATCCTCACTCATAGCAGAACCCTAATCATCGCGAAGGCGGAACGGTCCTCGGTCGGCGCATCTATCGATTGCTTCAACGCGCTCCTTGCCGTCGCCTTCATCCCCGCTTGACAGACATAGAAGTATCGGGTGGGCCATAGAAGACCTCGACATCATCCGAGAAACCGCCTCGCGCGTTCTCAAAGCCACCCTTGTGATAGCCGACGTCATCGCCCCGTGACCCCGACC
>NZ_JBNDHX010000058.1:0-23907 GCF_056755275.1 Leifsonia sp. HAY1-4F | reverse complement strand
TCCGTCGTCGGCAGCGTCAGATGTGTATAAGAGACAGGGCTCTTCACACCGACGACCGTGATGTTGTACTTCGAGCGGACGCCGGATTCGCCGAGAGGCAGTCCGCGGATGGGCTTCGGCGGGTACAGCTTGACGAGGGCGAAGTCGTCGTCGAACTGGATGAAGTCCAGCATCCGCCCGGACACCAGGTGCGCCGCCCGCTCACCCGCCTCGGCCTCGGGGTAGATGACGTGGTTGGCACCGATCCGCTCCAGGATCTTGCCGTGCGACTTCGAGATCGCCTTCGCCCATATCTGCGGCACCTTCAGATCGACGAGGTTCGCCGTGATCAGCACGCTCGCCTCGATCGAGGATCCGACGGCGACAACGCCGACGGCGAAGTCCTCCGCCCCGATCTGGCGCAACGTCTCGATGGACCGGGCGTCCGCCTGCACCGCATGCGTCACCCGGTCGGCCCACTTCTGCACCAGCGCGGAGTCGGTGTCGATGGCGAGCACTTCGCGACCGAGACGGTCGAGCTGACCGGCTGTCGCGGCGCCGAAGCGTCCCAGGCCGATGACGAGGACCGGCGCGTTGTGTCTGATCCGGTCAACCAACGAGCGGCCTCTCCTCCGGGTTCCGGTACAGCTGCCGCCGCTGGCTCTGCGCCAGCGCCGCGGCGAGAGTCACTGTACCAACGCGGCCGCAGAACATCGTGGCGGCCATCACGTAGACGCCCGCATCGGGGAGCCGCTCGGTCAGCCCGGTCGAGAGGCCGCACGTGGCGAACGCCGAGATGACGTCGAACAGCACGTGGTCGAGCGGCGCCTGGGTGATCTGCAGGATGAGGATGCTCGACACGGCGACGATCGTCGCGCCCCACAGCGCGACTGCGACGGACAGTCGCAGCACATCGATCGGGATGCGCCGGCGGAACGCATCCATCGCATCCACTCCCTTGGCTTCCGCGAACGCGGCCAGGAACAGGACAGCCAGCGTCGTCACCTTGATGCCGCCGGCAGTGGATGCCGACCCGCCGCCGATGAACATCAGCATGTCCGTGACGAGCAGGCTCGACCCGTTGAGATGGTCGATCGGGATGGTGGCGAAGCCGCCCGAGCGTGCCATGGTGGACAGGAAGAACGACTGGAAGATCGTGTGACCGGCGTCCAGGTGCCCGAACGTCTTCGGATTGTCGTACTCGAGCGCGATGTACAGCACGGCGCCCGCGACCAGCAGGATCAGGGACGTCAGCACGGTCAGCTTGACATGGATGGACCACCGTCGGCGCTTCTTCCGGAGGTTGGTCGCGATCGCGAAGATGACGGGGAACCCGATGGCGCCGAGGAACACACCGACCATGAGCGCCCCGAGGAACCAGTAGTCCGTCGCGAACGCCTGGATGCCCTCGGCGTTCGGCGCGAATCCGGTGTTCGTGAACGCCATGGCGGAGTAGTACGCCGACTCCCACGCGGCCGTGCCGACATCGATACCCGCGATCAGCATCCTCGGAAACAGGAGCAGGGCGACCGCGGCCTCGATGACCACCAGGCTGATCGCGACCGTGGTCAGGAGTTTCCCGACCTCGCCGAGGCGCACCGCCTGCCCTTCGGCCACCGGGCCGGCGTGCATCCGGAGGGGGTTGCTGTCGCCCGCCGCCAGGAGTTTGGCGCGCAGCCCGAGCTTCCGCGAGATGACGAGGCCGAGGATGGATGCCATGGTCAGGACGCCCACCGCACCGATCTGAACCCCGAGGTAGACGAGCAGGTGGCCGAAGAGGGACCAGTGCGTCGCCATATCGACCGTCGCCAATCCCGTCACGCAGATGACGGAGACGGCGGTGAACAGGGAGTCGGCGAGCGGTGTCCATCGTCCGTTCGCGGAGGAGATGGGCAGCGAGAACAGCAGCGTGAAGACGAGGATCAGCATCGCGAAGACGAGGATCGCGAACCGCGAGGGGCTGCGTGCGGCGAAGTCGTTGATCCCCGCGCGAAGGCGGGCGACCGGGGAGACCGCCTGGCCCCGGACAGCGCGGGTGGCGCTCATTTGCTCGTCCTCCCCGTCGTCTTCCTGTCTCGGCCGGGCTCCCGACATGGTACTGCGCCGGGGGAATGGCTAGCCTGGGGACATGGCCGACATCTTCGACGTGATCGCCGATCCAACGCGGCGCGAGATCCTCCGCGTGCTCCTGGACCGCAACACGGAGGTGACGCATTCCGTCGGCGAGATATCCGTGTCCGAGATCGTGGCGAATCTGGAATTGAGCCAGCCGACCGTCTCCAAGCACCTGAAAGTGCTGCGCGAGGCGGGTCTGGTGTCCGTTCGCGAAGAGGGCCAACACCGCTACTACCGCCTCGACCCCGAGCCGCTCGAGGCTGTCGAGGACTGGGTCATTCCCTTCACGGCATCCGATGAGGATGTGGCCATCGGTGTCCGCATCGCGGAGGAGACGCGCGAGTTCGCGAGCACCGTCGGCAAGGTCCTGGCCGACACCCGCCACCGCGTGTCCTCGGCGACCGAGCGCGTGACCCCGAAGAAGTGGCGCAAGGACTGACCGTCCCGAGTACGATGACCGGGAAGAGGAGGTGACGATGGCTCACGATCTGAAGGACGTGCGCTTTCTGACGGTCGCCGAGGTGGCCGACATGATGCGCGTCTCCCGCATGACCGTGTATCGCCTCGTCCATTCCGGCGAGTTGCCCGCCATCCGCTTCGGCCGGTCGTTCCGCGTCCCGGAGTCCGCGGTCGAGCACATGCTGCAGGCGCTCACCCTCGAAGAGGGCGGCGTCGCGGACTCGGCGTGACGTCGGGTAGACTGACACCTCGTGTCGCCGCGCGCCCCGCGGCATACCCCTGATTCTTTGTGAGGTCCACGTGGGTTCCGTTATCAAGAAGCGTCGCAAGCGTATGGCGAAGAAGAAGCACCGCAAGCTGCTTCGCAAGACGCGCCACCAGCGCCGCAACAAGAAGTAGACCCCGGTCTACCGCTCAAGCGTCGGTCCACTCGGTCCGGCGCTTGTCTTGTCTCTGCGGTGTGTCTCCCCACCATCCGCTCCGCTTTAGAGTGGAGGGGTGCCCACCGTCTCGCTCACCCTCATCGGCAAGCCGGGCTGTCACCTGTGCGATGACGCCCGGGAGATCATCCGCTCGGTGATCGCCGAACTGCCCGCGGACGCACCCGCTGTGACGGTGGATGAGCGGAACATCCTGCAGGAGCCCGACCTTCACGAAAAGTACGTGGAGGAGATACCCGTCGTTCTGGTCGACGGCCGCGTCCACACGTATTGGCGCGTCGATCCCGTCCGCCTGCGCACCGCCATTCTGGAGGCCCGATGACCATCCGCCACGTCGTCTCGTGGAAGCTCGCGACCATGGATGAGACCGAGCGCGCTCACCACGCCGCCGGCATCAAGCGCGGCTTGGAGTCGCTGCCCGCCGTGATCCCGCAGCTGCGGTACCTGCAGGTGGGAGTCAACGCCGTGCCGGGCGACAACTTCGATGTCGTGCTGATCAGTGATTTCGAGACCCTGGACGACATCCAGGTGTATCAGGAGCACCCCGCCCACCGTGAGGTGGCGGCGTTCATCCGCTCGGTCGTGTCCTCGCGGGCGGCCGTCGACTACGAGGTCTGACCACCCGGATCCTGCGTCAGAAGACGGGGCTCGCGGCGATCTCGGAGTCGCGGCGACGATAGTCCTCGAGGAACTGAGTCAGCGTTCCCGCGTACAGCTCACGGACCAGGTCGCCCGCCTTCGCGCCGTCGCGGTCCTTGACGGCGGCGAGGACGCCCGCGAGCGCTGCCGCGAGGTCCTCGACGCCGAAGGGCGTCTGCCAGACGGAGATGTACCGCAGCAGCTGGGGGCTGAGCCCCTCGCTCACCGTCACCAGGACGGAGTTGTCGCCGGCTCGCTCCAGCTCGAGGAAGAAGTCGTTCAACGCGTGCCCGAGGCCAGGGATGTCCCGCGCCTTCGCGGCCTTCTTGACGTCCTTCTGCGCCTTGTCGAGGCGAGCGACGGTCGCATTGTCGACGCCCGGGACGATCGTGCGTGCGGCATGCTCGTGCACGAGGCCGGTGGTGTAGATGGCCTCGTCGATCGCTTTGAGGTCGATCGGCGCCACGCGGGTGTAGCGGTTCGGGGCCATCTCGACGAGCCCGATGTCGGCGAGCTTCATCAGGGCCTCGCGGATGGGCGTGCGCGAGACGCCGAGCCATGCCGTCAGCTTCTCGTCGAGGAGCGTCTCTCCGGGCTCCAGCGTGCCGTCGAGGATTCCGTCGTACAGGCGGCTGTACACGACATCGCGCAGCAGCCGGCGCTCGACGGGGGCGGTGTCACTCACGGGCAGTGGCATCAGCGGAGCTCCTTGTGGGATGCGGCGAACTCGTCCGCGATGGTGACGAGCGCCTTGTCGAAGATGTCGGTGGCGGCTCGAGCCGCCCTGTCCGCCTTGCCGGCCACGGCCGCATCGACGAGCGCCTTGAACGAAGGCCGGGCCTTCTCGCGCGCCGTCTGAGACGGTGCGGCGTTCAGTGCCCGAAGCACCTCCGGCAGGTGGCGCTTGAGCAGACGGGCGATGGTCGCGTTGTCCAGCCGCCGGATGAAGACGCCCAGGAAGCCGTCGCTCGAGAGGCCGGTGCCGATGGAGGACCTGTCGGCGTCCTCGAGGATGGCGCGCAGCGCATCCCGATCGGCCTCGGTGAGCAGAGGGGTGGTGTCGCGCACGATCCCGGAGACGAGCACCCCGACCGTGATGATGAGCTCGCGGAGCCGTGGCGGTTCGATCGGGGTGACGCGGGTGCGCCGCTGCGGGAGGATCTCGACGAGCCCCATCGCCGCGAGCTGGTTGAGCGCTTCGCGGACCGGGGTGCGTGAGACGCCGACCCACCGTTCGATCTCGGCATCGTAGAGCTGCTCGCCAGGAAGCAGGTCGCCGTCGACGATCGCGTCGAGGAGGCGGAGGAAGACTTCGTCACGAATGAGCCGCCGGGGGCTGGAGGCTTCGGTCACGGGGACGGGCATAGATGAATGTTATATCCCGCTGGACCGGCTTTGTCGTTGAAGTACAGAGTGTCGGGTAGGCAGACAATATGCTGCTCGAAGGCGTGGAGTGGCCCCCGTCATGTGCCCACCGAGCGCACAGCGACGCGGGCGTAGGCTGGGCCGGTGAGATCAGCCCCGACCGCTCGACGTGAGACGGGAGTGGCGGTCCTCGAGGTCGAGACCGCACCGCTCGACGACCTCCGCCGGCTCATTCCCTTCCTCGACGCGCGCGCGCCGCTGCTGTGGCTGCGCAAGGGTGACGGGATGGCCGGGATCGGCCAGGCGCTGCGCCTCGACTTCACCGGACCCGACCGCATCCAGCAGGCGTCCGCCGCGTGGCGCGAGACCGCCGCAGCAGCCATCGTCGAGGATGCCGTGCACACGCCCGGCACGGGCCTCGTCGCCTTCGGGACCTTCGCGTTCGACGACGAGAGCACGGCGACCAGCACGCTCATCGTGCCTGAGCTGGTCCTGGGACGGCGTGGCGGCCGTAGCTGGATCACGCGCATCCGCCGGGCAGGAGAGCCCGCGCACTCCGTGACGCCCCATCCCACCCCCCTCGGCGACGAGTACCGGCTGGCGCTGCTGCCCGGCGAGCTCGGCGTGGATGCGTACCGGTCGGCGGTCGCCGCAGCGGTCGAGCGCATCCGCGAAGAGGACCTCTCGAAAGTCGTCCTGGCTCGGGATCTGCGTGGCCGTCTACCGCTGGAGTCGGATCTTCGGCGCGCCCTGGTGGAGCTCGCGCTCGGCTACCCGGACTGCTGGACGTTCGCCGTCGACGGGCTGGTCGGGTCGTCTCCGGAGACGCTGGTCCGCGTCCACCACGGCACCGTCACGGCTCGTGTGCTCGCAGGGACGAGCTCCCGCGGATCGGATGCCGCGAGCGATCAGGCGGCCGCCACCGCACTCATGGAGAGCACCAAGGACCAGGGCGAGCACCGCTTCGCCGTCACGAGTGTGATGGATGCGCTGCGCCCACACAGCGCAGACGTGGCCGCCAGTGACGAGCCGTTCACCCTGAAGCTGCCGAACCTGTGGCACCTCGCGACCGACATCGCAGGGATGCTGAGCGACGGCTCGAGCTCGCTCGACCTGGCGGCCGCCCTCCACCCCACCGCTGCTGTGGCGGGGACGCCCCGCCGGGAAGCCGTCCGTCTCATCCGCGAATTGGAGCCGTTCGACCGCGGCCGCTACGCCGGACCCGTCGGCTGGGTCGGCGGGGACGGCGACGGCGAGTGGGCCATCGCGCTGCGCTGTGCCCAGGTCGCAGCGGACGGCGACCTGACCGCCTACGCGGGCGCAGGCCTCGTCGCCGACTCGGATCCCGACCGCGAGCTGGCCGAGACCACGATGAAGTTCCGCCCGATCGTCGAGGCCTTCGGCTGACGAACGGTCAGGATCGCGCCAGGCGGCGCTTCTGCTCCTCCACGTCGTACTCGGGGACCGGCCAGTCCAGGTCGAGTCGCTGCAGGGCACCGATCAGGATCTGCTGGACGGCGACGCGCGCGTACCACTTGTGGTCCGCCGGCACGACGAACCAGGGTGCGTCTTCGGTGCTCGTGCGGTCGAGGATGATCTGATACGCCTCCGCGTAGTCGTCCCAGAGGAGCCGGTCGTCGACGTCCCCGGGGTTGAATTTCCAGAGCTTGTCGCGGTTCTCCAGCCGGGATGCCAGCCGCTTCCGCTGCTCGTCCCGGCCCAGATGCAGCATGACCTTCACCACGGTGGTCCCCGACCGGAAGAGCTCCTCCTCGAACGAGTTGATGGCCCCGTACCTCCGCTCCACTTCCTCAGGCGGTGCCAGGTGACGGACGCGGCCGACCAGCACATCCTCGTAATGGGAGCGGTCGAACACGCCTACCTGGCCCGCCGCGGGGAGCTGCCGCCAGATCCGCCAGAGGAAGTCGTGGGCCAGCTCCTGGGGTGTGGGCTTCTCGAATGCGGCGTAGTGCACGCCACCCGGGCCCATGGACCCGATCACGTGGCCGACGATGCCCCCTTTGCCGGCCGTGTCCATCGCCTGGAGTACGAGCAGCACGGATCTCGGGTCCCCCTGCCGGCCGCCGGCGTACAGCTGTTCCTGGAGGTCGGCGAGGACCTTGGCGCCGTCGGAGAGCGCCGAGCGCCCTTCGCGCTTGCCCCCACGGAACCCGGGCGTGCCGTCGGTGGGCTGCTCGGCGAGGCTGAAGCCAGGACCGACGCGCAGGAGATCGTCGGGATCCGCTTCCCAGTAGGTGTCGTGGGCCACTGCCGCCTCCTCGTCCCGTCGGCCGCCGTCGCTGGCGAGTCCCGGGGCGCCCATCGTAGTCCTGCCCGGGCGGCGGGCACCCTGCCTGGGCGAAGGGCAGCGGAACAGCGGTTCTGACTCTGAATGCACCGGGGGACGCCGCAGCCTAAGCTGGTGGGGTGAGTAAGGCCGACCTCAGCAAGCAGCCCGAGCAGGTCGCCGCCATGTTCGATCAGGTGTCGACACGCTACGACCGGACCAACGCCGTCCTCTCCGTCGGCAACGCGGCCCTCTGGCGCATCGCGACGACGCGAGCCGTGAGGCCCCGGGCGGGCGAGACGATCCTCGACGTCGCCGCCGGGACGGGCACCTCGAGCGCATCCCTGGCACGCAATGGCGCGTCCGTCGTCGCAGCCGACTTCTCCGAGGGGATGATCGAGGTCGGCCGCCGCCGCCAGGCCGGCAATCCCTTCATCCGGTTCGTGCAGGCGGATGCCATGGCCCTGCCCTTCGACGACGACCGGTTCGACGCCGTGACCATCTCCTTCGGGCTGCGGAACATCATCGACCCGAAAAAGGCCCTCGCCGAGTTCTTCCGTGTGGTCAAGCCGGGCGGCCGGGTGGTCGTGTGCGAATTCTCGCAACCTCCTCTCGCAGCTATCCGCGCCGGTTACGCCGCCTACCTCAGGTTCGGGATGCCCGTGCTCGCCCGGCTCGCGAGCTCGAACCCCGCCGCCTACGAGTACCTCATGGAGTCCATCCAGGCGTGGCCGAACCAGCCTGCTCTGGCCGAGTGGATGCGCGAGGCAGGGTTCGAGCAGGTCGCCTTCCGGAACCTGACCGCCGGGATCGTGGCCCTGCATCGTGGCTTCAAACCCGAGCGTCCCGCGGTGAGTCCCGCACCGGCCGCGAAGCGCAGGTCCACGGCCCCGAAGCGCAAGCCGGCGGCCGCGGACACCGAACCCGCCCGACCCGAGGGGGAGTAGTGCCACGAAGCGTCCCTGCTGTGCGCCGTCCCTCGCTGACCGGCCAACTGGGCTTCACGGAGCGGATCCTCCTTCGGGGGGACGATCGCGAGCTCGCCAACGCAGTGGATGCGGGGCTCGCCAAGGTCGAGGAGGGCCTGCACCGCGAGATGCGGTTCGCGGACAACCTGGCCGACGTCACAGCTCGCTACCTGCTGGAGGCCGGTGGCAAGCGTGTGCGCCCGATGCTCACCCTGCTGGCGGCC
Source organism: Leifsonia sp. HAY1-4F (assembly GCF_056755275.1). Taxonomy (NCBI): domain Bacteria; kingdom Bacillati; phylum Actinomycetota; class Actinomycetes; order Micrococcales; family Microbacteriaceae; genus Leifsonia; species Leifsonia sp. HAY1-4F. The sequence goes on along the minus strand of NZ_JBNDHX010000058.1, from coordinate 15,431 downwards.
CAGCTGGGCGGCGGCACCAACCCCGATGTGCTGCAGGCCGCCGAGGCGGTCGAGATCACCCACCTGGCATCGCTGTACCACGATGACGTCATGGACGACTCGCAGATGCGCCGGGGGGTCCCGAGTGCGCAGTTCGTCTGGGGCAACTCGGTTGCGGTCCTCACCGGCGACCTGCTGTTCGCCCGGGCGAGCAAGCTGGTCTCCGCGCTCGGCGAGCGCGCCATCCAGATGCAGGCGGACACCTTCGAGCGGCTCTGCCTCGGCCAGCTGCACGAGACCATCGGCCCGCAGGAGGGCGACGATCCGGTGGAGCACTACATCCGGGTGCTCGAGGACAAGACCGGCTCCCTGATCGCCGTCGCGGCTCAGATGGGCGTCGTCTTCTCGGGTGCGCCGAAGGAGTACGAGGAGCCGGTCGTCGTGTTCGGCGAGAAGATCGGGGTCGCCTTCCAGCTCATCGACGACGTCATCGACCTGTCGTCGGAGGGCGTGGCCGAGACCGGCAAGACACCCGGCAACGATCTGCGGGCGGGCGTCGCGACGCTGCCTGTTCTGCGCCTGCGCGAGCGCGCGGTGACCGACCCGGAGGCCGCCGCCTTGCTCGAGCGCCTCGAAGCGGATGTCATGGGCTCGGCCGAGGATGGAGAGGTGACGCCGGCCGCCATGAAGGCGATCGCCGCGCTCCGGGACCACGACGTGACCCGTCAGACGCTGGAAGAGGCGCACCGCTGGGCCCGCGAGGCGGTGGAGGCGCTCGCGCCATTGCCGGACGGCCCGGTGAAGAAGGCTCTGATCCGCTTCGCGGACACGATCGTCGACCGCTCCAGCTGAGCGGAACGGAATCCCAGAAGGAATCAACGAATGACCAAACTGCGACTGGCCATCGTCGGCGCCGGGCCGGCGGGGATCTACGCCGCCGACATCCTGCTGAAGGCGGAGCGCGGCTTCGACGTCTCGATCGACTTGTTCGAGCAGCTGCCGGCCCCGTACGGACTCGTGCGCTACGGCGTCGCCCCCGACCATCCGCGCATCAAGGGGATCGTGACGGCCCTCCGTGAGGTTCTCGACCGCGGTGACATCCGCATCTTCGGGAATGTCGAGTACGGCCGCGACATCACCCTCGACGATCTCAAGCGCCACTACAACGCCGTCATCTTCGCAACGGGAGCCGTCCAAGACGCCGACCTCGAGATCCCCGGTGTCGAGCTCAGGGGCTCGTACGGCGCCGCCGAGTTCGTGAGCTGGTTCGACGGGCATCCTGATGTCCCGCGGACGTGGCCGCTGGAGGCGAAGTCGGTCGCCGTGATCGGCAACGGCAACGTCGCGCTCGACATCTCGCGCATGCTCGCCAAGCACGCCGACGACCTCCTTCCGACCGAGATCCCGGACAACGTCTACGACGGCCTGAAGAGCTCGCCGGTCACCGACGTGCACGTCTTCGGCCGCCGCGGACCGGCGCAGGTCAAGTTCACACCGCTGGAGCTGCGCGAGCTGGGCGAACTGCGTGACGTCGACATGATCCTCCACGACGAGGACTTCGACTACGACGAGCAGTCGAAGGCCGCCGTCGCCAGCAACAAGCAGGTGATGGTGATCGACCGGGTGCTGCAGCAGTGGCGTCAGCGCGAGGTCGGGAAGGCCTCCCGCCGCCTGCACTTCCACTTCTTCGCCAAGCCGTTGGAGGTGGTCGGTGACGAGAACGGGAACGTCCGCGCCTTCCGCTACGAACGGACGGCCTCGGATGGCGCCGGCGGCGTCCGCGGAACCGGCGAGATCCGCGAGCTGGAGATCGACGCGCTCTATCGCGCGGTCGGCTATTTCGGCTCGCCTCTGCCGGGCATCCCGTTCGACCGCAAGCACGGCGTGATTCCGAATCACGAGGGCCAGGTGCTGCGCAAGGGCGACAACGAACGCATGTACGGCGTGTACGCGACCGGGTGGATCAAGCGGGGCCCGGTCGGACTCATCGGTCACACCAAGTCGGATGCCATGGAAACGATCAAACATGTCATCAACGATCAGGGAAACTGGTGGTCCCCTTCAGACCCCGACGAGGAATCTGTGGAGAACCTGCTCCGCGAGCGCGGTGTGGAATATACGACGCTGGACGGCTGGCACAACCTCGACACGCATGAGCAGGCGCTCGGGGCCGAACGCGGCCGGGCCCGCGTCAAGGTGGTCCCCCGGGACGAGATGGTGCGGGTGTCGAACGCGTCCGATGTCACGGGAGCAGCAACGCGAGCATCCACGGGAGCAGCCGCAGGAGCGCCGGCGGCCGGCAACGCGGCCGAGTAGCCGGCCGGGCAGGGGGACATGGCGACGACGCATGCATGGCGACCGGACATCCTCGGTGAGCCGTTCGAACAGCTGACCCTGCCTTTACGCCCGGACGCCGAGGGCGAGGTCGTCGCCACGCTGGTGCGCTACTCACCGCATCCCCGGCTGCGGCTCCACCACGGACCGGCGGCCGACGCCGACGTCCTCTACGTGCACGGCTGGTCGGATTACTTCTTCCAGACGGAGCTGGCGGACTTCTGGCATGACCAGGGAGCGCGCTTCCATGCGCTCGACCTCCGCAAGTACGGGCGCAGCCTCCGCCACGGGCAGACGCCGGGGTTCGTGGACGATCTCACGACCTACGACGAGGACATCGAGGCGGCACTGGAGGCGATGGGCCACGGTGGGCAGGAAACGCCCAAGCGCCGGCTGATCCTGCTCGGCCATTCGACGGGAGGCCTGACGCTCAGCCTGTGGGCCGACCGGAATCCCGGACGGGCCGACGCGCTCATCCTGAACAGCCCGTGGCTGGAATTCCAGGCGCACTCCGCCGTCCGCGCGGCCCTCACTCCGCTCATCGACCTGCGCGCCCGGCTGGGCCCGAAGGCGACGATGCCGAGTGTCGACCTCGGCTTCTATTCGCGCACCGTCTCCCGCACGATGGACGGCGAGTGGGACTACGACCTGGCCTGGCGTCCGGTGCGCGGGTTCCCCATCCACCCGGCCTGGCTCACGGCCGTCCTCGCCGGCCACGCCCGCGTCGCCGCCGGCCTGCATATCGACGCACCGGTGCTCACGCTGCTTTCGGCGCGATCCACTCTGCTGCCGTACTGGACACCGGAGATGCTGTCGTCCGATGTCGTGCTCGTCGTCCGCGACGTGGCGCAGCGCGCACTCGCGCTGGCGCCGACCGTCACGGTCTCGTCGGTGAAGGGCGCCGTCCACGACGTGTTCCTGTCGCGCCGGCCGGTGCGAGAGGCCGCATACGGCGTGGTCACGCAGTGGATGCGCGGTTACCTCACCGCAGGTTGACGAACTGCAGCGCGACGTCCAGGTCGGCACCCTTCAGCAGTGCCATGGTCGCCTGAAGGTCGTCGCGGCTCTTCGAGCTCACGCGCAGCTCGTCGCCCTGTATCTGCGCCTTGACGCTCTTGGGCGCCTCGTCGCGGATCAGCTTCGAGATCTTCTTGGCGGCATCCTGCTCGATGCCGTTCTTCAGACCGACCTCGATGCGGAACTCTTTGCCGGACGCGTACGGCTTGCCCTCGTCGAGCGACTTCAGGGTGATGCCGCGCTTGACGAACTTCGACTCGAGCACCTCGAGGACGGCCTTCACGCGCTCCTCGGTGCTGGCCTTGAGCAGGATCTTCTCGCCGCTCCACTCGATGGACGCGCCGACGTTCTTGAAGTCGTAGCGCTGGTCCACCTCTTTGCGGGCCTGATTGACGGCGTTGTCCGCCTCCATCTTGTCGACTTTGCTGACGACGTCGAACGAGGAGTCTGCCATGGTGTCCGTCCTTCCGTAGAGAGCTCGATCCAGTCTACGAGGCGGCGCGGGACGCGGCTCTTCCCGTCGGCCGAGTGGGCGCATCCTCAGCGCACGAAGTCCTCATCCACGCGGCCGCCCAGCTCGTCGAGAAGGCGGGATGCGACCTCGGCGGCAGCTGTTCTGTCGCGCTCCTGAGCGAATGCGGCCAGGTCCGCGGCCGACCGCTCGTCGGCGGCGCGCAGCCGGCGGGCCAGCCATTTGCCGCTGCCCAGCCACGAATTGGATGCGAGAAGTGCCAGTTCCCCGAGCGCCCGGAAGAGGTCGGCACGGATGGCTGCCTCGATGAGCTCATCCGTCGTGTCAGAGAGGTCGTCGATCAGGTCGGTCACGGCGTAGCGGCGTAACTCCAGGTCGTGTGCGGACGGCTGTGGACCCCGCAGGAGTCGAGCCTCCGACCACTCCCGGAGCCTCTCGAACTCGGTGCCCGCGCGGAGCACTGTGCCTTCGGTCAGGAGGTAGGGGAGCACGGGACGCAGGGATGCGAAGTCCCGTTCTGCCCAACCGCGGTAGCCCTCTTCGGTGTACGCGAAGACGTCGATGCGGTCTCCGTCGCGGTGAGCCACGCGCGCCTCTGCCTGCGTGGAGCCGCCGTCTTCCGACCGGAGGGTCGGGGCGATCAGGAGGATGTCGATGTCGCTCGTGCTCGTCCGCCGACCGGTGGACGCGCTGCCGCCCAGGACGATCGTCGTGGCGCCCGGGTACTCCCGGTCGCAGAAGCGGACCGCGAGGAGCGCGGCGTCGGTGTCAGGCGCCGCCATTCGATCCGGGCCCGGAGGTCAAGCCGTCTGCGCCAGCTCGGCGTAGTAGGTGACGTGGCAGCCGTCACCGTTGCACTCGACGCAGAGGGTGATCTCCTCACTGTGCTGAGCGGGGTCGGCACCCGTCCCGTCGCACCGTTCGCAAATCTCCAAGGTTCTCATGCCCACGATTGTGCGCCACACCACCGACATCCGCGGAAGGACGACCGGGGTGTCGCGATCGCGCCGCATCCATTCGGGGATTCTGCTCACAGCAGAACCGCCGCAATCGGTAGGCGCGGACGCGCGGCATCCGACATAGGCTGGCCGCATGCTTCTGAGGCATGCGATCGGCTCGGTGCTCCGCCGGATCAGGACGGAGCGCGGTACGACGCTGCGCCAGCTCTCCGAGTCCTCGCGCGTCTCCGTACCGTATCTCTCCGAGATCGAGCGCGGACGCAAGGAAGCTTCTTCCGAGATCCTCGCGGCACTCTGCCGGGTGCTCGGGATGACGGAAGGCGAACTTCTGACGCGGGTCGCCGCCGAATTCGGCAGCGGTCAGGTGCTCAGTCTGGTGCCCGGGCCGGCGGAGGCGCCGGAGGTCCGCACAGCGGTCGAACTGCAGTCCGTCGGCGTGAGCGCGGGCCGGAAGACCTCGGACGTGGTCGCGCTCGCCGCCTGAGCCGACTCGGTTCCGCGAGCGCGGCGGCCCCTGGGCGCCCGCTGATTTCGTCTGCGGACGCGCGCCGAGTATTCTTGTGTGGCGCCTTCGGTCACGAGAACAACCCGTGGTCGGGAGCGCCAATGGCGAGTTACCCAAGCGGCCAAAGGGATCTGACTGTAAATCAGCTGTCATCGACTTCGGGGGTTCGAATCCCTCACTCGCCACCCATCGGAAGCCCCGCACTCCACGTATCTCTCGGAGCCGGGGCTTTCGTGTTCCGGAAATTCCTAGCGCTGACGTCGGTTTGCGAAGCTGATCGACCAGATTTTCGAGGCGACGGTTGATCGCTGTTCCATAAAGCGGGGTGTTCCACGACATGTGGAACACCCGCCAACGTGGAACGTTGCTCGACTCCCGCCGCCCTCGTCCCTGCCGCATCTGCGAGGCTGGGGGCATGACCTCCCACGCTGAACTGCTCGAGATCGCCGCCACCGTCGCCCGCCGCGCCGCAGCCTTCGCCCTGCAGCGCCGCCACGACGGGGTCGAGATCACCGCATCGAAGTCGTCGCTCAGCGACATCGTCACGCGAGCCGATCGAGAGACCGAGCAGCTGATCCGCGATGCACTATCCGCGGCACGGCCGCGTGACGGATTCCTCGGCGAGGAGTCCGGCGGCGGGAGCAGCCAGAGCGGACTCACCTGGGTGGTCGATCCCATCGACGGGACGGTCAACTACTTCTACGGCATCCCCGCGTGGGCGGTCAGCATCGCCGTGGTCGAGGGCGATGCCGACCCGATGACCTGGCGGACGCTCGCGGGCGCTGTGGTGAACCCCGTCGCCGGGGAGGCGTTCACGGCGTTCCTCGGGGGAGGGGCGCGCCTCAACGGAGCGCCGCTCCACGTGAACGAAGGAGTGGAGCTGCCCCTCGCCCTCGTCGGGACGGGATTCGGCTACGACGCCGAGGTGCGCCGCCGGCAGGCGTCCTTCGTCGGCGAACTCATCGCGGACGTGCGCGACCTCCGCCGCATCGGCGCAGCGTCGCTCGACCTGTGCAGCGTCGCCGCCGGGCGGCTCGACGCGTACTTCGAGCGCGGCCTCAACCCGTGGGATCACGCGGCCGGCGCGCTCATCGCTTCCGAAGCCGGCGCCCGGGTCGCCGGGATCGGAGGAGGCCCGGCCGGCCGCCGCCTGCTGGTGGCGGCCGCGCCGGACCTCTTCGAACAGCTGCATCCCCGGGTGGAGCGCTTCTACAGCGCGTGGGAGTGACTCCCGGCACCCGGGCCCGCGGTCAGACCAGCCAGGCCGTCGTGTCAGTGAGCAGCGTGCGCCCGTCGAGCACACCGCTCGCGAGCACGATCTCGCCCTCGGGAAGCGCCACCGGAGCCGCGCCGAAGTTGACCACGACCGTCACCGCTCCGGAGCGGAAGGCGAGGGTGTCGGCGCCCACGTCGATCCACTGCGGGTTCTCGAAGGCCAGATCGTAGCGGCGCCGCAGCTCGAGCGCATCCTGATACATCGTGAGCGTCGAGCCGGGGACGCCCTCTTGTGAGGAGCGGGTGTAGGTGGCCCAGGACGCGGGCTGGGGCAGCCAGCTCGCCGAGCCGGGGCCGAAGCCGTACGAGGGCTGGTCGCCGTCCCACGGGATCGGGACGCGGCAGCCGTCACGCCCGTACCGCTCGCCGTTGGTGCGGAACCACGTCGGGTCCTGCCGGGCGTCGTCCGGGAGGTCGATCGCCTCCGGAAGGCCCAGCTCCTCACCCTGATAGAGGTAGGAGGAACCGGGGAGCGCCAGCATGAGCGCCGTCGCCGCGCGGGCGCGGTGGAGGGCGAAGACGGGATCGGGCAGGCCCTTCGTCTTCGGGCCGATGCCGTGGCCCTGGAGGTTCTCGCCGTGCAGGGCGAGACGGGTCGCGTGGCGGACGACGTCGTGGTTGGACAGCACCCAGGTGCTGGGTGCGCCGACGCTGCTGAACGCGGCGATGGAGTCGTCGATCACGCTGCGCAGGGCCGCCGCGTTCCAGGGCGTCTCCAGGTAGGCGAAGTTGAAGGTCTGCTGCATCTCGTCCGGGCGGACCCAGCGGGCCAGCTTATCCAGCGGCTCGACCCAGGCCTCGCCGCAGAGCACGCGGTCACCCGGGTACTCCTCCAGCACCCGGTGCCAGTCGCGGTAGATCTCGTGGACGCCGTCCTGCGCAAAATACGGCGGCGTCGGCGGCTCGGAGGAGGCGTGTGCTGCGATCTCCGGCTCGAGCGGGATGCCGCCGGTCTCGAGAGTCGGCGTGGCGGTCCCGCCCATGCTGCCCGCATGGGCCGGAGGCGTGTAGTCGGGGAGGCCGGCCTCCTTGATCATGCCGTGCGCCACATCCACCCGGAAGCCGTCGACCCCGCGGTCGAGCCAGAAGCGAAGGATGTCGCGGAACTGCTCGCGCACCCACGGGTTCTCCCAGTCGAAGTCCGGCTGCGACTTGTCGAAGAGGTGCAGATACCACTGGCCGGGGCGGCCGTCGGCCTCGGTGACACGCTCCCAGGCGGGGCCTCCGAAGATCGACTCCCAGTTGTTCGGCGGAAGCTCACCGTTCTCGCCCTTGCCGTCGCGGAACAGGTAACGCGCGCGCTCGGCACTGCCGGGACCGGCGGCCAGCGCCTCCTGGAACCAGACATGGTCGCTGGAGGAGTGGTTGGGGACGATGTCGATGATCACGCGGAGTCCGAGGCCGTGCGCGGTCTCGAGCATTGTGTCGAAGTCGTCCAACGTCCCGAAGAGCGGGTCGACGTCGCGGTAGTCCGACACGTCGTAGCCCGCGTCGCGCTGGGGAGACCGCTGGAACGGTGACAGCCAGACCGCATCTACGCCGAGTGCGCGGAGGGCAGGGAGGCGGTGCGTGATGCCGGGCAGGTCGCCGATGCCGTCGCCGTCCGCGTCGGCGAAGGAGCGGGGATAGACCTGGTAGATGACGGCGGAGCGCCACCATTCGCGGCCGGGGCCGGAGGGAGCGACGTCCGACGGGATGGGCGAGGAGCTGGGGACGGGGGATGTTGCGGCGATGGGGGTCACCTCGTGTTCGTATGGGTTCGGGCGGGGGTCAGGGGGAGGGAGCAGTGCTGGAGCGCATGATCAGGTCGGCGGGGGCGGTGTGGCCGACCGGCTCGGGCGGCACGACGACGTCGTTCCGGGCGGGCTCCAACGAGGCGAGCAGGATGGCGGCCGCCTGCTCACCCTGCCGGTCGGGATGCTGGGCCACGGTGCTGAGGCCGAAGAAGTCGGCGAGCGGGTGGTCGTCGATGCCGATCACGGAGAGGTCCTCCGGCACACGTAGACCGAGGTCCCGGGCGGCCAGGATGGTGCCGATCGCCATTTCGTCGGAGGCGGCGAAGACCGCTGTCGGGCGGTGGGGCATGTCCAGCAACTGCTTCGCCGCATCGTAGCCACCCGGGATGGTGAAGTCGGACGCGCGATGCAGAGCCTCCTCGACGGACAGGCCGGCCTCGCGGAGAGCCTGTTCGTAGCCGAGCCGACGGTTCGTCGGGATGTGGAATTCCAGGTCGAACTCGTGCGAGCCGCCGATGTGGGCGATCCGCCGGTGGCCGAGGGAGATGAGGTGCTCCGTGGCCAGGCGGGCGACCGCGACGTCGTCGAGCCTGAGCGTGCTGACGCCGGGCAACGGCCCGCCCACGCCGACGAGGGGCTTGCCGATAGCGAGGAGGCTGCCCACCTCGGCTTCGGAGAGCTTGAGGCAGATGGCGAACACCGCATCCACTCGGTTGCGGAGCAGGTGGTGCTCGAACACCCGCCGCCGTTCTTCGCCGTCACCGCTGAGGTTGTAGAGGGTGAGGTCGTATCCCCGGCGGAGCAGGACCCGCTCGGCGCCCTCGATCACGGAGGTGAAGAACCAGCGGTCGAGTCGCGGTACGACCGCTCCGATGTTGCGCGTGCGACCGGACGCGAGGCCGGAGGCGTTGGAGGACACGACGTAGCGGAGCTCGGAGGCCGACTGAATGACGCGGGCCCTGGTCGTCTCGGACACCGGCCCGTTACCGCTGAGCGCACGGGAGACGGTCGCGGTGGAGACCCCGGCATGGCGCGCGACATCGTCGATGCCCGACATCCCACCTCCTGAGCTGCAGTGCGCTGGCGGCGCACGTTCCGCCGATGCCCGGGATGTTACCGTGCACAGTGGGGAGTATAGCGAGTCCGGTGGAAGCGTTTGCAGAGTGTGACTCCCCGCGACGGCCGGCTGATCAGCTCCAGTGCGACGGACGGCTGAGCGTCAGGGAGAGTCGGGTGGCAGCATCGCCGGTCGCGGAATTCACCTGGACCTGGGTGAGGTAGATCGCGTCGCGCAGGTCCGCTCCGTCGAGGCGCGCGCCGCGGAGGTCGGCGCCGATCAGCTCGGCGCGAGACAGGTCGGAGTCGCGCAGGTCGGCTCCGAGAAGGAGGGCGCCGCGCAGCTCCGCGCCGCGCAGGTCCGCACCCCGGAGGTCTGCGCCGACGAGGTCCGCACCCGGGCGCAGCCGCGAGCGGGCGGCGTGCCGGGGCCCTGCGCCGATCGGACCGGACTCGCGCGCCAGTCGTGCGGCGTCGCGCAGGAGGAGGGCGGCAGGTCCCCGGAGCTCCTCGAGGTCGGTCTCGCCGATCGTGACAGCGGCCGCTTCCGTGACGGACCGGACCTCCGAGCGCGCCCGGCGGAGGGCGGGGTGGAGGGATGCGGCCGCGGGCAGCGCCAGCGCATCCTCGAGGTACCAGAGCAGTTCGTGCAGCTGACGCATCACCGGGAAGACGGCGAACATCGAGGCGCGGATCTCCGCCCCATCCCGCCAGCTCGCTCCCGCGAACGTGTGCTGGGTCACCTGCTGACCGGCGCCGAAACAGTCGAAGACCGTGCAGCCGGCGAACCCGCTGTCGCGGAGCCGGGGGTGGATGCTGCAGCGGTCGTCGCCGTCGAGGTTCACGCACGGATCGCCGGCCGGCTTGTCGAACGCGAAGTCGGCGGAGCGGGCGAAGGCCAGGGCGACGCAGCACAGGCCGACGCACTCGGAGCAGTCCGCCCGCAGGTCGTGGCGGGCGTCGTCGACGGAGATCACCCGTCCACAGTACGTGCTCGGCGTCGTCTCTCCACATCTTTCGAGGGCCCAGGAATAGGGCTCAGTCGACCGCGTTAGCGTGAAGGAGGAACAACAAAGAAGGAGACCAGAATGACCGCACCGCGTCGCACCATCGGCTCGTCCGAGCTCGAGGTCTACCCGCTCTCGCTCGGGGGCAACGTGTTCGGCTGGACGGCCGACCGCGAGACCTCGTTCGATGTCCTCGACGGCTACACGTCCGCCGGAGGAGACTTCGTCGACACGGCCGACGGCTATTCGGCCTGGGTGCCCGGAAACACGGGTGGCGACTCGGAGCGGATCCTCGGCGAGTGGTTCGAGGCGCGCGGCAACCGCGACCAGGTCGTCCTCGCCACCAAGGTCAGCCAGCACCCCGAGTTCCGGGGGCTCGCGGCCGACAACATCCGCCGCGCCGCCGACGCCTCGCTCGAGCGTCTGCGGTCGGACTACATCGACCTGTACTACGCGCACTTCGACGACAAGACGGTCCCCCTGGAGGAGACCGTCGGTGCCCTGTCGGCGTTGGTGGATGCGGGCAAGGTCCGGTACATCGCCATCTCGAACTATTCGCCGGAGCGGATCGATGAGTGGTTCCGCATCACCGAGCGCGAAGGCTTTCACCGCGCGGTCGCGCTTCAGCCTCACTACAACCTCGTCGAGCGCGGCTACGAGACGACGTACCGACCGATCGCCGAGCGCGAAGGCCTCGGAGTCATGCCGTACTTCGCCCTGGCCGCGGGCTTCCTGACCGGCAAGTACCGCGACGGCGTGACCGTGGACAGCCCGCGTGCCGGTGGCGCCGCGAAGTACCTGGATGAGACCGGCCGCACCGTGCTGGCGGCACTCGACGACGTCGCCGCGGCCCACGGCGCATCCGTCGCATCCGTCGCGCTCGCCTGGCTGGCCGCTCAGCCGACCATCACCGCTCCGATCGCCAGTGCACGCACGCGCGAGCAGCTCTCCGACCTCCTGGCGTCGGTCGAACTGGAGCTTTCGGATGCCGATCTCGACACTCTTGCGGACGCTTCGGAGGCCGCCGCGGCGGCCTGAGGCCGGGCGGGGGCGAGCCGGGTGTCGTCAGTCGGTCGCTCCCGTCCGCGGCCGCCCCGAGATGGTTCGGAGCGGCCCGCCGTGGATGGTATCCTCATACGGTTGCCGAAATCGTCCTGCCCTCGTGCAGGCGCCGGCTGCGCCCCCTTAGCTCATTGGTAGAGCACTTCCTTGGTAAGGAAGAGGTAGTGGGTCCGATTCCCACAGGGGGCTCCGTCTCCCCGCCGCTACGGCGACGGGAGGCCGCGGCGGGGTAGCTCAGGTGGTTAGAGCACACGGCTCATAATCGTGGTGTCGCGGGTTCGAGTCCCGCCCTCGCTACATAGCTTGAAAACACTGGGAACGGCGGCTGTTGAACAGCCGCCGTTTCGTCGTCAGTGGGGCCATTTGCCCACATTTTGCCCACACTTGAAAGCGAGCTGTAGACATCACCCGTGCCGGAGGCGCACCGAAGTGTCTGCGGTTGCTCGTAGCGTGTGAAGCGACGGAACCGACTTGAAGGGTGACCAATGGTCGCAGACTTGTGGACGAAGGCCCAGCAGCTCAGCAGAAGAATCGGTGACACGAGCGATATTTCGACGTGGGAGCGTGAACAGCACAGCGCGGCAGGATTGCCCCTGTGGGAGCGGAATGTCGTATCGCACCTGATCGCACTCGTCGGCGACGAAACGATCCACTATCTCGATGCTCACGTGGTCCACGACGAGCCAAGGGCAACGTTCGTCGCATTCACAGATGCGCAGATCATTCGCATTGCGGTCGACTTCACTAGTCAGGGCAACAATCGCCGCCACGAGATTACGAGCGATGTCTTGTCGCGATCGCTTGTGAAGTCGATTCGACTCAGGTCCTTAGATGACGTTGAAGCAGACACACGCGAGTTTCCGACGCGGTTGGCATTCGATGTCGTCCTCGAGTCCGATGAGACGATCTCGCCCCCGCTCAATCGATATCCAAGGCCGACTGTCGCGGCCGAGCTCGTGGATCTGTTCAACTCGTTACTGCCCCGCTGACGAATCGGGTCCAATTCGCCGAGCCCACGACGTCGCACCCGCCATAGGTGTCGTGCGTGCAACGCCGGAAGAGTACGTAGGCACATTTGGGGGTACGCTCTTTACTTCTCCCCGGACGGTCGCACACTCGAGTTTGGTGTGGCCCAAAACGCGCCGGCACTCGGCGCAGCCGCGAGGTTCAAACGTTCGGCAACCTTGTCCAAATCGTCGTCGAAGAGATCGCTATAAGTGTCGAGCGTCATCGCTGCCGACGCGTGTCCGAGCATGCGCTGTACTGCTTTGACATTTGCCCCAGCGCTTACGGCGAGCGATGCAGCTGTGTGGCGCAGATCGTGGATGGTCATCGGGGGTAGGTCGGCGGCGGCGAGCGCGCGGTCCCACCACGAATTGGCGGCCATCGTCGGGGTCTTCTGGTAATTGCCTCGTCCATCGTCGAAGACAATCCCGTCGAGAGACTTGCGTTTGCACGCGTCCTTGAGCGGAGCAATCAGGAACTGCGGGAATGGCACGCTTCGACGCTCGTGAGTCTTCGGGGTGCCAACTACGATCGAGCCGTTGACATAGACCGCGTTCTGCACGACGGCCAGGCGACGCTTGCGAGTGTCGACGTCGCGGACGCGCAGCGCCGTCACTTCGCCCCAGCGCAGCCCTGTGTATGCGAGAGTGGCCACGATGGGAGCGTGATCGCCACAAGCGACCAGCAGGGCGGCGATCTGCTCATTGGTCAGGTAGACGTGCTCACGAGAGCTCCGTCTCGGTAGCTTGACCCCCCGCGCCGGGTTCGACGGGATGAGGTGGTCTCGGACGGCGCTGTCGAGGATGCCGGCCAGGATGTCGTGAGAGCGGCGGACGATCGTCGCCGACTTCGGCTTCTTCCTTTCGCTGCCATTGCTGAGTTCGGTGATCCAGGCCTGCACCTCGGTGTGGCGGATGCTGCCGATCATCGCCTTTCCCCAGCGCGGTTCAACGTGAAGGCGCCACGCTGACTCGTAGACGTAGGTCGACGACGGCTTCAAGTGCGAACGCGACCCCAGCCAGGCTTCGCCTAAGCGGTCGACCGTGGCGCGCGCGGCGGTTGGGTCAATGTATTCGCCCGTGGCCTTCTTCATCTCGACGGAGGCGAGAAAGAGCTCCGCTTCGCGCTTGGTCCGGAAGCCGCGCTTGTCGGTCTGTGAATGATCGGGTTTGCGATATCGGACACGGTAGCGTTTGCCGGCCGCGGACTCGTACGCAGTAATGCTGCCCATGACGGTTAGCTCTCAGAGGCGATACCGGCAACGACACCGGTCAGTCCGCCCGACGTCAGGAGGCCAGCTACCCGCCGAGCCTCCGCCTCTATGCTGTCGATCCGCTGCTGGACCTCGGCGTTGCCTGCAACGAGGTCGGGATCCCCGGACGACGACTGCACAGCTAGAACGATGTGCAATCGCTCCAGCTCCCTGCGGAGGGTCCCGAGCTGTCGGAGAGTGGCAAGGATGTTGATGTCCGTTCGCTCGGCTGCGAGGCGAGGTCTGTAGGAACTTGCGGGAGTCGCGGACAACCAGCAGTCGAATTCGGCGGCGGTCATCCCATCGAAATCTCCGCTGAGGTTCGGCAGGTCAAGCGTCGAGTTCGGATTGCCGATCGGTGCAAGCAGGTACGACGGCGGCACATTGAGCGCCCGCGCGATGTTGAGCAGCTGGCTGACGCTGATGTCAGCCTTCCGCCCTGACTCGATGTTCTCGAGGATCGCCGAAGTGATGTTGCCCCCCGGGACAGCCTCCGCCAGGTCGCGAGTGGTGCGGTAACCGCGTTCTCTCCGTGCCAACTTGATCCGCGCGCCGACGTGTGTCTCAGAACGATAATCCGCCATTTCGACAGACTAGCGCGAATATCCTTGTCAATCCAGCAGATCGACGGTATCGTCGAATCCACAAATCAATGACTCTCTAGTTGTCGAAACGGAGGAAATCGAGATGACAGGAGAATTCATTCGGCCCATCGACGTGGCCGAGCTGACCGGACTTTCGGTCGCGGCCCTCGCGCAACTGCGCTACAAGGGCAAGGGTCCTCGCTACTACAAGCCGACACCTCACAGCGTGGTCTATAAGCGTGCGGAGGTGATCGCATGGCTGGAGGCGACGGTGCAGACCGGGACCGCAGTACCGGCGTAGCCGACCAGGCTCACGCTAGCCCGGGTGTCATGCAGGACTTCGTCGATGGATACCTCGTGCCGGTCGTTCCGATGGATGACCTGCAGTGCGAGAGCTGTCAGTAGAACAGCTGGTTTACCCCGGCGTGCCGCGCATTCACTACCCCTGTTCGGGGGTAGCGTGCGGCAGCAAATGGAGCGGCTGATTCTTACCCCGATCACCGTGACGCTCGACTCCCGATTCGAGACAGGGCGGCGGTAACGCATCGTGACTGAGACTCCCGAACTTCAGAGTCGACGTCGCTTCTCCATTACCGAATCCGAGCACGCCGCCCCGACCTCCCCGGCACAGCTCGAGCCATCCGACCACCCATCTTTGCGGGCGCTTCCCTGCGCTCATTCGCGCCCACCCGGCGCATTCTGACGAGCCGTCCTGGCTCGAACCCGGTCCTTCGCAGTAGCCACCTCCGTTCAAGGAAGGTTGTGATCTCGTGGCTGGAGGAACCCAAGTCGGCACGCGGGAGGATGCCCGTCTCACGGAACTGATCCGGGAGGTCGACACGTTGCGGCCCTACGTCGCATTCCGTTTGCGCGGCAGGCCCAATGACATCGACGCCGTTCTGCAGATCGTCCGGGAGACCGTCTGGCGCCGATGCTCCGCGTATGACCCGGAGCTCGGGTCGCCGCACGCGTTCGTATTCGGCATCGCCCGCAATGTCGTGCTCCGGGAGATCGAGCGCAAGTACGTCCCGATGGACGGTGTCCCCGACGACATCGAGTCCCGTTCGGAGGTCGACCCGTTGGAGACGATGATCCGCCGGTTCGACGCGCACCGGTGGATGGTGCTGGTCGCCGACTTTGTCGGCCCGTCTGACTGGCATGTGATGAGTGACCTGAGCCTTGCTGACG